>CAYSPM010000043.1:0-17758 GCA_964432925.1 uncultured Pirellulales bacterium
CGAGGCGCAGGATATCGAGAATCCACTGCGTAGTCTGTTAACACGCTGCCCTTCTCAATAAACCGTTCCATCTCCGGCAGGAATCTCTTGCAAAGCCCAAGAAGAAACTCGACGTCGTGAGTTTTTTCAACGTGAAATTCGTGGTAAGCCAAAAACGCTTTGAGTGTTTTCTCTGCTGCCTGTTGAGAATGGAAAGCCGCTGCCCAGCACACCGGCTCAGCTTCCTTCATAGCAAGCTCAGCCATACGTAGGTCATCGTCAGCCAGCGTGAGCTATTCTCTCACCAGTTCGACCTTGGGACTCATATATCAGCCTTCCTTTGCGAATTACCGTATAGATGAGCGTGCATTTCACGTCTGACCATTTTTGTATTTGAGACTGGGTGCAAACTATGAGATCCACCGGGAACATAAGACCTCGGAGGCTGGCTCTGCCTTGTCGAGCAATTTCGCGAGTTGATTTGTCCGTATCGGGAACCACTATCAGCAGGTCAATATCGCTGTCTTGGTCAGTATCGCCATAAGCATGTGAGCCGAATAGGTATATTTTTGATGGATGCAAAGCATCTTTCAAACGAGTTGTTACCTCATTTATCAACTCTGTGGATAGTTTTTCCATCTGTTTTATTCCTGCGGTAGTTTTGCGAGATCTGCGTCGGAGCCCGCGACCATCAGGATGTCATCCTGATAAATAATCGTGTTGGGCAAAGGAACGTTGATGATCGCACCTTTTTCACTCTTTTTGGCTTTGCTGTGCTCGCCTCGCTTAATCAGAACAAGGTTCACGTTGTACTTCTGGCGAAGCTGCAAGTCCATAACCGTCTTTTCATCGAAACTGGCTGGCGCTTTTATCCGAGCCAGGCTATAGCCCGGCGCAAAATCAATTTTTTCCCCTATCTGCGGTGCAATGAGCTTGTATGCCCACCTCTGTGCAGACTCGATTTCCGGATAAATCACCTCGGTAGCCCCCACTTTGGAGAAGACCTCGCCCGCAATTAGATTCTCCGCTCTCGCGTAGATCTGCTTTATTCCCATTTGTCGAAGGTTCACTACTGTCAGTATAGCCGCCTCGAAGTTGTTTTGTCCCATGCCAATTATGGCGACATCGGCCTTATCAACACCCTGAGCCTTTAGCGCCTCTTCATCTGTGCCGTCGAGCCGGACCGCGTGACTTACCTGGTCTCGAATCATCTCTATCTCGTTTCTGTCCTTATCGATAGCTATGACTTCTGCACCGCTCATTGCCAAAGCGATCGCCAATTTCTGCCCAAACCGGCCCAACCCTATCACCGCGAACCGCCTCATAATACCAGCTCCTAATTAACCGACGATTACAGCCTCTTCCGGATAGTTATATCTAACAGGCTTCAGATTGAAAGTCACAGCCGCCAGCAACGTCAACGGACCCAATCGGCCGATCAGCATCACCGCAATGATAATCAATTTGCTCGCGTCTGTCAAAGACGGCGTTATACCTGTTGTTAGCCCCACAGTGCCCAACGCCGAGGCAGACTCGAACATAATATCCAGCATTGTGAAGTTCTTCGGATTGCTGTTTTCAGTAACACTCAACGCTAATGTACTTGCAAACAGAACCGCAATAAAAAGCAGTGTAACTGTAATTGCCCGACCTACGACAACGACCCTAATTGAGCGCCTAAACATTTCTACTTCCGACCGCTTTCGCAGGGCAGCAAAGACTGTCATTATTACCACCGCTAGTGTCACCGTCTTTATTCCACCAGCAGTCGAGCCGGGAGAGCCTCCGATGAACATGAGCAAAATCAATATGAACTTGCTCGAAGCCGAAAGCTCCTTAATATGCACTGTATTAAAGCCGGCGGTCCTGGCTGTAATCGATTGAAACAGCGCACCCAAAATATCAGGATTTTTAGACGTATCGTCACCGCTTGCATAATGCTCAAACAACAGTATTGCACCCGCACCAATAATGATGAGCAACGCACTTATGCTACATACGATTTTTGTCTGCAGCCGCAATCGCTTCGGCGTTTCCATCGATATCCTGTACTGTTTATTGAACAACTTTTTGAAAAAGCGCTTCACTCTGTCGGCGATGATGCCGGCAACGTTATAAAGAACTCCAAAGCCAAGTCCGCCCAGAACTATCAGCGGACAAACAACTAAGTACACGCCCCAGCTCCTGTTGTATCCGGCAAAGCTGTTACCGAAAAGGCTGAATCCAGCATTACAGAACGCACTTATCGAGTGAAAAATACTGCAGAACCACTGTTGCCGCACATCGCCACTCCAGCCGGACGCGTCATCCCACATCCCAAAAAGGCTGATAGCACCTATAGTCTCGAACATTATTGTCCCGACGAAAATAAATAATATCATGTTCCCTATTCGACTTAAGGTTTGCGCGCTTAGCAAATCCTGCATCGCCACTGATTGGCGCAGTGAAAATGCCTGACCCAGCAGCAATGCAAACACTGCACCAAAGACCACAATTCCAAGTCCGCCAAGCTGAATCAACGCCAGAATGATTATTTGACCCATAGTGCTGAAGTCTTGGCCCGTGTCCCTGACGATAAGCCCAGTAACGCAGGTTGCGCTGGTTGCTGTGAACAGCGCATCGACAAAACGGGTCCTTTCCTTTGCCGACGCACGTGGCAGCATCAGCAGGCCCGCGCCGGCAATTATCAAAATCAGGAAACTGGCGATCAGAGTACGTGTCGGGTTCTTCCCGGACGCAGCCAGACCTACTGAAGTGATACAAATCTTGGTTACCACTTCGATAATAAGGTAAACGCCAACGCCCAGGTGTCTGACCTTGCCCGGCTCAATCTCGCCAAACCACCGCCCCGCGCCAAAAATAATTACAGTTAGAGTTACAAGAAGTGGTATCTCAAACCAGTTAGCAACCACATACTCTCTCATCGACTGAGCATTGAACAGCCGGATTACCTTTCCAGTTAGAAAAACAAATAGCATGCCAAGCTGGACCTTGAACAACACGTTTACCGGCAGTAACGGCTTGTCAAAGCCGAATAAAATGATAAAAGACGCCACCACCATCGCGGAAGCGATAGCTTTGACGACTTTCAGACTTTTCTCCAGCGTCTTGTTCTTGTATGCTATTTGCATAAGCAGAATTCAGACTGTCTTACTTCCAATTTCGTGCAACAACACGCGCCTTTTACACTTTTTCGTACCAAAGTTCCAGCAAATTTACAGGTTACCGCCGAGCCAATAGCGCCGGCCATGTGACGTCCTTGCGTGACACGTCCGGCTTTTCACGCCACGTCCACCAGGCCAAGTGAGTCCCCGAATTTCGCTAAAAGCGACGCCCGAATGTTTCTGTGCTCAGCCTTCGTCAGTGTCGGATCTGCTGAGACCAGCTCGAATGCGTTTTTTCTTGCCATAACCAGCAGGTCAATATCATCGATAATATTTGCAATCTTCAAATCCGGCAGCCCATGCTGTCGGGTGCTAAACAGCTCTCCCGGACCGCGCAGCCGCAAGTCGTGCTCGGCTATCTCAAAACCATCGTTGCTCCTGACCATTATTTCGAGCCTGCTTTTAGCTACCTCGCTGTCGGTTTCAGCAAACAGCAGACAATAGGATTTATCTTCGCCTCTTCCGATTCGCCCACGTAACTGATGTAGCTGGGCCAGTCCAAATCTGTCGGCTCCTTCGATTACCATTATCGTGGCGTTGGGCACATCAACACCCACTTCCACAACCACAGTCGAAACCAGAACGTCGATCTTGCCCCTACGAAATTCCGACATTATATGCCGCTTCTTTACAGACGGCATCTGGCCATGTAACAGCTCCACTTTGAATTCAGTAAAGACATCTGATGCAAGTTTTTTCCATCCTTCTGTGGCCGCCTTGATGTCAGCTTCTTGCTCGGTGTTCACAATTCGCGGATAAACGAAATACACCTGCTTTTTTGCCCGCAGACGCTCACGTATGAACTCGTATGCCTTGCCCCGGTCATGTCTGTCAACCCAGCGCGTGACAACCTTGCCTCTTCCCGGCGGCGAATGCTTGATAACTGATACGTCCAAGTCCCCAAACGCCGTCATAGCCAGCGTTCGTGGAATGGGTGTGGCTGTCATAACAAGGCAGTGTGGCGAGCACTCCTTGCGCAATTCAGCCCGCTGGTGAACGCCAAATTTGTGCTGCTCATCAATCACAACCAAGCCAAGCCTGCGAAACTCTATATCCTTTTGCAATAGTGCCACGGTGCCAACTATGATGTTGATCGCACCCTGCTTTACTTCCCTTAGAAGCCCCATTCTTTCTTTGCCGGTCAAGCCACCCGTTATAAGGACTCTCCTCACTTCACTGCTTTTTAAGTATCTCTCAATGCTTATAAGGTGCTGAGAGGCCAGAATCTCGGTTGGTGCCATAATTGCCGCCTGTGTCTTGTTGGCAACAGCCAGTAACGCCGCGTAAAGCGCAACAACGGTTTTGCCAGAACCAACATCGCCCTGTAGCAATCGATTCATAGGACGATTTTTGCCCATGTCGGTGGCAATCTCAGCGATGCATTCGTTCTGGTCTTCGGTCAGCAGAAAGGGAAAACGTTTACGAATCCGCCTGTCAATCTCCTCGCTACAAGCACACGGTGGTGCTGAGGAAAAATACTGCTTGCGATAGCGCCGAAGAGCCAAGCCAAGCTGCATTAGAAGTAACTCATCGTATTTCAGTCTGTGCTTTGCCTTAGCTAATTTCTGCTCATCGGGCGGAAGATGTATCCAGGCAAACGCATCTTTTCTACCGATTAGATTAGCCTGTTTAAGGAAGGCTTTGTCGTAAAATTCAGGCACAAGCTGATCCAGATTGTCAAGCAGCGGCCTGATTATCCGTTTGATTTGTCTGCTGCCCAGCCCAGTGGTCGCGTGATAGATTCCTCCGCTAAAGTACTCATCTGGCTTGATATACGGTTTATCAAGCAATAGGAATTTAGGATTAGTCATCTGAAGCTGATGCTTGTAAACACTAACCTTGCCCGTGGCTACCATTACCTGACCAGGCCTTAATTTGTTTTGTAAGAATCCACCATGAAACCAGATAATTCGGCACACTGCCGTCTCATCGCTAAGCATCACTTCGAAAATCGGTAGGTGCCGGTAACTTTGATAATCGGTTGACTCGATCAGGCCAGCGATTGTCGCGTCCTTGCCTGGTCGTAATTGGCTTATCTTTATAACACCTGGCGCAAATACCCAATCACGCGGATAATACTCCAGTAAATCCCCGACAGTATGAACGCCCAATTTCGCAAAGCTCTTCGCCCTTGCGGGACCAACACCCTTGATAAATTGAACCGACGTGGAAATAGAAACTTGATTCTTTGACTCTATTTTTTCAAAGCGTGGCTCACCCGTGCGTTTCGTTCCCTGCTCACCTTTAGTCGTCGTTGATGAGCCAGAGTAATATAGTGACTCCGTATTTTGTTTGACCATCCTCAATACCAGATATTGTTATTTCCGTGTAAGCAGGATTCCACACCAATATCACGTTTACGGATTTCTGCCATTACCAGAAGAAACAACCCTCACTGCTCAAAGCCATATTCGCCGATGAGTTTCACAAACCGGCAGCCGCAAATCGAAGTCTCTACGAGTTTACCTGCTCTTTTTTTACCTACAACCAGTTCCTGCATTCCCGGCCCACCAACCGGCCCAATTATCAGACCATCTTTGGAGAGCTGTTTAATCAAAGGCTCCGGAAAAGACGGTACCGCCGCCGTTATGATAATCCTATCAAAACAGCCGGCCTCCGGCAATTGCGACTCCGGCCAGCCACAACTGCCGTCACCGACATGGAATTCCACATTGGCTATACCCAGTCTGCTCAAAATGCGCTGAGCCGACTTTGAGAGTTCACGGAATTTCTCTACTGTACAGACCTTCTTAGCCAGCTTGCTCAATACCACAGTTTGATACCCGCTGCCTGTGCCAACCTCAAGAACCTCGCAATTACGATTTACTCGCAGCTCCTGGGTCATAAGCGCGACAATGTAAGGCTGAGAGATAGTCTGGCCCATCCCAATAGGCAGTGGACTATCCGAATAAGCCTGTGAAAGATATTCCTGTGGAATGAATTCCTCCCGTGACACCTCGGCCATGACTTGCAAAACATCGGCGTTCGTGATATCACGGCCCCGCAGATCGTACTCGAGCATCCGTTGGCGAGCAGCGGCATATCTATCATTATTCTGACCGGCACCCATATCGTTAATAATCGCCTCTTGCTCGTGGTTTTTCAAAGTAATTTTACCTGACCAGTTACTACCCTTAAAACAAAAGCTTTACTGCCGCGGCCGCCGCCAAAATCTGCACAACTACAGAGAATGCCTTCTGCGGAATTTTCTTTAGAAAAAACACACCCAATAGCGCCCCAAGAGCAATAAATGGCAGCATTATTAAGTCAAGCTTTGCAGACTCTGTCGTCATTAATTGCAAATTCGCACTAAATGGTACTTTCAGCCAGTTGACAATAAAAAAAAACCACGCTCTGGTACCCACGAATTCAATCTTTGGAAGTTGCATTGCCAGAAGGTAGATTATCATTATCGGCCCGGCAGCATTGGCCATCATCGTCGTAATCCCTGCAAGCAAGCCAAGGCCTACTGCAAACCACCACTGCGTCGGCACTGGAGCATCTTTGCCTTTAGTATTTGTTCGCCAATAATTAAGGGCTAACATCACCAGAACTATCGCTCCGATGATGGGCTTGAGCTGTTCATTGGTAACTACTTTTAGCCCGAAATATCCAGTTATGATCCCTGCAAATGTGGCTGGCAACAACCGTGCCACATGAGACCACTTCGCGTTATGCCGATGGTAACCAGCCGCAAATAAGTCAGCCAGTATGAGAATCCCAAGCAGTACTCCTACTGAGCTACGGGCTGGCAGGACGCTGGCCATCAAAGGAACGACCAGAATCCCAAGTCCTGGTATGCCGACCTTTGTAATCCCAACCATCATCGCGCACAAACAAACTACAAACCAACCGAATTCGTCCAGTTCGAACATATTTTACCTTTGCTTCGAGTCACTTCGCTCGCTATCAGCACGCCACATTGGCTTCTGAAATCTACACGTTATGCGCTTGCTCTGCAAGGATTAGTCCATCCTTAGTCTCGCGATAAGCCACTGCCGAATCCATACAAAATGCCGGAGATGCTTGATTGCCAATTTAATAAGAAGTGGTACAATGCCTTATCAGCAAAGCTAAAATTTGATTGCCTTAAATATGAGAGGACAGAAAATGAATGCTAAAAAGCTTGGTTTCTATCTGTTGACTATTCTTATGGGTGGTTGTCTGCCTGTCTTATCGTTGCACCCGCTTTTTACCAGAGAAAACGTTGTCTTTGAGCCAAAGCTGCTCGGCAGGTGGATTGATGACCCCAACGATCCCGAGATCGTCTGGCTGTTTCAGCGCTCTGAGAAGTCCGAAGAGGAGTATGAAAAAGCATATCAACTCACATTTAGCGATAAGGACGGTAAAAAAGGCATATTTACAGCATTTCTGGTAAAGCTGGACAGCAAACTCTTTCTCGATATTTTCCCAACGCAATTTCCTTCCGGCAAAGACGATGTTGAAGATATGAACCTGTCGTTCAACGCATTCCTCTTCATGCCCGCCCATACGTTCGTCATTGTAGACTCTGTAGAGCCGAAGTTTAAGATGCGGCTGACTGACGATGAGGATATGAAGGAACTGCTCAAAGAAAATCCCGATGCAATCGCACATACCTTCGTCGATGAGAGGCTCATCTTGACAGCTTCAACGAAGCAGCTCCAGTCCTTCGTCCTAAAGTATGCTGACGATCAGAGGGCATTTGCCAACGAGGTCGTCCTGCTCCGTCAAGAGCCACATGAGGTAGAAAAAGAAGATAAAGGCAATTGAGCAAGAACACAAACAAGCCAGCGCACAAATAGCGAATGTGCTTCGGCGGGTTCCGCCGTAGGTGAAGGTGCCATGAGCTATGCCCGTGGCACTCCACAATCACCAACGGCCAAAACAGCAGATGGACAGCCAACCTTACAGCTACTGTCGCAACTACGCCGCCAAGTTAACCACACTGCTACTCTGCGGGCGGAGCATTCGGATCAGACTCCGCTGGCAGCGGGTACAGCCTCATGTCATCAAAGTAAAGCGTTCCTGCACCACCTGCCTGTAAAGCTGTCTTATCTCCTGCTCCAATGTAAATCTTCTCAACCGCAGTAATATCCACACCAGCGTCACTAAAATTGCTAAGTGGTATATCCCACTGTTGCCAGTCGGCCGCCAGCACCGCGTTAGGATTGTTCGGATGCTCGAAGACCTTAGCCGTACCGTCACTGTCTTCTACAGTCACATACAACTGATCAACATCGTTGCTGATGCTTTGGACAGCTCCTATATCGGCCAACTGCCACTGTCCAGTCACGTTGCCCTCAGTTGAAACCTCAGAGAATTCGGCCAGACATGGTACTCCAGACATATGGCTTGTCACGACCAAACCGATGTGAACCGTATTAGGCATCTGTAGATCCACAGACGAGGAGGCAGGATCACCTTCTGTTATACTGACCCAGTTTATTCCATCAGCCGAGTGCTCGCCGATAAACGTGTTACCTTGGCGCTTGAGCCTGACCCAGTGAGGTAATGGCGTAGAATCAACATCTGTGGAAATATCTGTGGTTGTCGCACCAGCTGCAGGCCGATACATCCACTCAACTCTGTTACGAGGCGAGGCGGCCATGTGTACCTGCAGGGCAAGGGGCATCAGACCTAAGCGAATCATTACGGCAGCCTTAGCCCACTCATGGGTGTCTTGTATGCTTTCAATCCTGGCTGTGATCGAGCCATCTCCGGTGAGCGTCTTATAAGCATAACGGAACTCATCGGTCGTTTGGTAGATATCCGAGCCGGTACCACTCATCAGAAAGTTGCCAGGCGACAACTCTTCGAAGGCCGGTGGAACACCTCTGAAGAAGAGCGTCAGCATTTCGATGCCATTGCCAGTCCAATCCTGAGCGGTATCAAAAGTGCGTAAGGCCTCTGAGTATACTGCCGCTCCAGTGTTATCATAAAAGAACGGCATGGACTGGGAGCCACTATGAACGATACTCCGCTCAGCAAAAGGTGCTGCGTCATAACCTACTTGCGAGCCGTTTTCAGCAATGCCCCATCCGTCTACCCAAGTATCAAATATCCTTTCGGGCTCAGAGTTATTGTAGTCTTCAAAATCGTCCACAACAAGATAATCAACTGTCGAAAAACTCCATAGGTCACCTTGCCAAGTCGTGGGGACCTCAGTAATATTAACCTCATCCACTTTCCAATAATAAGTCCTTCCTAACTCAAGAGAGTTCGGTTCATAGCTGGTTTCACTAACGGTGCTGACTTCGACCGTACCATTTACTACAGCCTCCCAATCTGTGCTAAAGTATACATCATGTGTGTCTGCATCTCTTCCCGCTTGCCAACTAAGGACTGCATTTAGAGCCACATCTGTTGCTTCATCCTCAGGGCTGGGATCTCTCGGACGGACAGGCTTATAGAAGAATAAAACCTCACTCAAACCATATTGGGACCCTCCACCCCAATTACTGTTAGCGGTAATCCTAACATACTTTGCTACCACACCTTCAAAAGGAATAATGGTATTATGAACATAATCATCCAAGCCGGTAGCCTGTTCGAATACATGGACACCATTCAATTGCGTCCAGTCGTTGGCGTCGGTCGAGTACTCAATCGTAACTTCCTTCAGCCCCAAACCGAAAATAGTCTCAAGGGGCCAATTGGAGTTCCACACCCACAACTCAAATAGTTTGTAAACGCGATCGAACTCATAGCGTATCCAATTTGGTTGCGGCCCCGTGCCACTGCTTAGCCACATAGTTTTATTGTCTGTCGAGTGTTCATAATCCTCATTGAGCCCGGAACCATTGATAGTGTTTTCCGGCCCCATATTAGTACTGTGTGAGCTGGAAGCTGTGGCAGTTATATTCTGAATCGGATAAACAAAAGGCTCGACCGTAAAGCTCCAGACTTTTCCTTTCCAGACGTCGGGGCCGTTAACTTCATCAACTCTCCAGTAATATGTCTGAGAGAACTCCAGAAGACCGGGTGGATCATAACTGGTATCGACCTGGTCTAAGTTGGCCTGAACACCCTGCGGAATGCTGTCTCTTTTAGCATTATTGACATCATCAAAGTTAGTGCCGAAATATACGTCGTGTGTGGTAGCGTAGATTCCTGGTGTCCAGCTAAGAACCACATTTTGATACACATTATTAGCCTGGTCAGAAGGTCTTGGTTTTGAGGCTATTGGTTGCGGCCCCCCGAATACATCCATTACCTCCATTGCGCTGAGCCCTGTGTCATATATCCGTACGTCGTCGATCGTACCATTGAACGGATTCCATCCACTGCCTTCCACAACTCCGATTACGAGGCGAGCAGTCCGCTTCGGTCCGAATGAGAAACCCGTGCTCCGGCCGACTTCTTCGCCGTCGATGTACATGATGGCCGTTTCTCCGTCAAACGTCACGGCGACGTGCTGCCACTCGCCGATGGGGGGAATGTTTGTGCCAAAATTCGGGAAAACGTTGTAACTGCCAAACGCTATGTTTCCCGTATCTATATTTAGCTCTAAATGCCAGCACGTATCTGCGTCATTCCAACCATCGCGTTTTCCCATGATTCCTTGGTAATCGGTGGTGATTCCTTCCCATTTAATCCACACGGCAACACTGAGCATATCCGTGTGCCCAGAGGGATCCCAGGTCCCGATATCGACAAAGGGACCAGGGGAAGGATTGCCCGGAAACAGAAGGGCCGTGCCATAACCCTCAAGGCTCTCCACCCATTCAATACCTGAGCTTACAAAATCGCCGTCGTGACCATTGCCCGTTGCGTCGCCGGCAACGTTGCCACTACCCTCATTGAATGGATAGTAAGCTACCAGTTCAGCGACTGCTGTACTGGTAGCTACAGTAAAAACTGTAGCTAAACAAACCAAATAAAACAATCTTCTAAGCATTATAGTCCCCCTTCAAAAAGGCCAAAAATTTGGTGACCATTCCAACAATAGTAAGACTTTTTCAATCACCAAATTTATTCGCTTCTTCAGTCAACCACAGTTATTTTTTTTAAAAGACCAACAATAAAATTTCGGGACGGTTATAAATTTTCTGTGCTTTGGTCTCATGCCACTTTTGGCTAAGGCGACGCTCGGTAAAGCCTGATGTCATCAAAGTATAATGTACCTGCTCCACTTTGCTGCGGAGCAGTTTTGCTCCCAACACCAATGGATAGTTTCTCAACCGCATTAAGATCTACGTTAGCATCTTCGAAAATGCTAAGTGATATATCCCATCTCTGCCAGTCGTTTGACAGCACCGCATTTGGATTATCCGGATGCTCGACAACGTTTTCTACACCAGCACCTTCAACAACCACATACAAAGGCTGAGGATCATTGGCGGACATTTCTACACCTATGGCTTCAACCTGCCAGGCACCGGTGACGTTGCCAGTAGTTGTTACATCAGAAAAAACAGAGGTGCCTATCGCATTAGAGTTGTGGCTTGTGTGTGCCAGACCAATGAAGACATCCTGCCGCATCACTATAGTCTGCGGGTTGGGAGACGCATCTTCGCCGGTGTTCTCATCATCCGGTTGCTGGACCCAGTTGACGCCATTTTGGGAATAATAAGCAGTGATTGTATTGCCCTGACGTACGAGCCTTACCCAAAGTGGCAAGGTAATACTACTTGAGTCACTATTTGCCGAGAAAGAATCGCTAGCGGCAATCGGACGGTTCTGGAAAACCCTGCGACCGTCCGACGTAGCGCACATAAACCCGTTCACGCTGAAGGGCTCCAGTGTCTCACGTATCATCACGCCGGCCTTGGCCCAAGCGTTCGTATTATCTACGCTTACCACACGAGCAGTGATAGAGCCGTCGCCCGAGAGCACCTTATAGGCATAGCGAAACTCGTCGGATATATACCAGACGTCGGAACCACCAGCACCCATCGTATACGTACCGGCCGGATCCTCTACAAAGGCCGGAGGATAGCCCCTGAAGAAGAGCGTCAGCATTTCAACGTCATTGCCTGTCCAATCCTGAGGGGCATCAAATGTGCGTGAAGCCTCTGAATACACTGCCGTTGCGGTATTGTCATAGGAGAACGGCATGGATTGGGAACCACTGTGAACGATACTCCGCTCAGCAAAAGGTGCCTGCCCATAACCTACCTGCGAGCCGTTTTCAGCAATGTTCCATCCGTCCACCCAAGTATCAAATATCCTGTCGGGACTATAATCATTATAGTCTTCAAAGTCATCCACTACAGTAAAGTTAGCCACCGTAAAGCTCCAGACAACTCCCTTCCACAGCTTATCTTCGTGAGCATCATTGACCTCATCGACTCGCCAATAGTATGTGGTATTTAATTCAAGGTCCCCGGGTGGGTCATAGCTATTAGCATTAAGAGGCTGGTTGCCTTTGAACTCCGGGTCTGAGGTATTGGCATCATTGACATCGTCGTAACCGGTGCCTAAGTACACATCGTGCGAAGCTGCACGGACACCTGCACGCCAGCTCATATTTGCATTTCGGTATACATCTGTTGCTCCATTGCTTGGGCTCGGAAAGGTCGCATATCGGCTTGCGGCACAGCGCAGCCTGAGATTGTCCATAAACATTACTGCGGCCCAGTTGTTAGGGTCGTCAAAGTCGGGGTCAAAGTCCTCCCCATGTTCCTGGAACATAAAGTCGAGAATACTGTCCAGGCCTGTGTTATCAAGGTGGGAGACATCAATTACTATCGTATACCATTGACCGGTTGTTGTAGGCAGATTACTACTGGGATTAAACGAAGGCACAAATCGCCAGTCAAAGACACCCATAGAGTGCGGCAGGGGGCTGCCATCAGTGTAGTAAATATCAAAAGCCATTTCATCGATTCCAAGTAAATCATATCTGAAGTTTGAGTTCTCGAAAGTACAGCCATGCTCAACCTCTAGATCATCTTCCTCGGTCCATTTCAAGCCGAGGACACTGTTGCCATCGGTGGCTGCGGGTACAACAACGTCTTCCCATGTTGAACCGCTCAGAAGTTTATCCCCAAGAATAAGGGTCGAATCTGGCCCTGCTTGAGCCGGCGAGCTCCACACTTCGTAATAGGTCTCGGAGTCTTCATAGCTGACAAGAGGGATCTCGATGTACTCGCTCGGGGCTGTTTTAAACTTCCAGACATCACCTTTCCAGATATTGGAACCGGAGTCATCGACCTCATCAATCCGCCAGAAGTAAGTCTTCCCGTGTTCGAGAGAACCTGGATCATAGCTGGTATTACCAAGGGCTTGGTTACCTCGATATATCTCTGCTGTATTTGTAGTTGCATTATCAACATCGTTGAAATCCGTGCCGAAGTACACATCATGCGAAGCAGCATGAATACCCGAACTCCAGCTAAGGTCTACATTCAGGTCCATTGATACCGCTTTGTTAAAAGGAATCGGCCTCCATGCTGTTACTTGCTCGTCCCAAAGCAGCCACATGTTGTCGGTGTATAGTACCCCGGTAACTCCCGCCACATCCTCGAAAAGAAAAGCGAAGATATGGTCTATATCGCTTTGGTTCATGCCGCTGATGTCCATCTTTACCGTATGCCATCTGCCTATTCCAGTGGGAACCGAAAGCGCTCCGGCCCAGCCGAAGACGTCATCCCATATTCCGATGGTTGCTGGTTGGGCGCTCGGCCCATCAAACCAAACATCACATGAGATGGTTCTATAGGGAGCCAGGTCTAATCGACGGTTTTTCCATGATTGTCTTATCTCAATTTTACGGTCCCTTTCATTATTCCAGACCCACTTAAGGATATACTCACCATCGGTAGCCGGAGGTGCACCGTCCACACCACCTTTTACGCGAGTGACCGTGAGGCCAGGATCAGTCGCCGAGATTGTCAGGTCGGTCATCTCGCTGTCTTCATAGCTGGCTAAAAGTTCATCGGCAGATACCGGCGTGGCCAGAACCAGCAGTAAAATAAAAGAAATCACAAGAAAAAATTCCTTACACATCATGATATTCCTCCTAACTGTGATAAAAACAACAAAATTCGTCTGCACAGAGAAACAAAATCTACTGAACTCTATCTTATTGATACTATATTGGCTGCGCGTACTTCAGGTAAAATCCTTAAAGTAACCGGCCAGCCAAAAAGGCTTGCGCCTATAGCTACAAGTCAACCATGCGCTTACTGCTCAGCTTACTATTCTCTTAAAGCGTTTGCATTACTTGGCTCATTCGGCTTCCGATGGAGTTGGCCTATACAGCCTGATATCATCAATGTATAGTGTACCAGCACCCTCTTGCTGCCCAGCGGTCTTACTTCCAACGCCAATGGTTATCTTCTGGACCGTAGGAAGATTCACACCAGCATCGCTGAACACGTTAAGTGGGATATCCCATCGCAGCCAGTCATTTGACAGCACTACATTAGGATTATCCGGATGCTCAACGGTCTTCTCTGTACCACCGCCTTCAACAGCCACATACAAAGGCTGAGGATTGTTGGCGGGCATTTCTACGCCGATGGCTTCGACCTGCCAGTCAGCACCGGTAACCGTGCCGGTAGTCGTTACATCAGAGAACACAGAGATGCCTACTATATTGGGACTGTGGCTAGTATATGCCAGGCCAACGTAGACATCCTGCCGCATCACTATAGTCTGCGGGTTGGGAGACGCATCGTCGCCGGTGTTCTCATCATCCGGCTGCTGGACCCAGTCAGGGTCATTTTCAGATTTGTAATAAGCAGTGATGCTGTTGCCCTGACGTACCAGCCTTACCCAAGCGGGCAGGGTAATAGCTCCTGAGTTGCTGTTCGCCGAGAAAGATTCATCAGCGATAACCGGACGGTTCTGGAAAGCTCTGCGACCATCCGGCGTAACTAACATAAAGCCGTGAGTGCTATAAGGATCCAGTGTCTCTCGGATCATCACGCCAGCCTTTGCCCAGACGTTTGTATTCTCTACATTTACAACACGAGCGGTAATAGAGCCATCACCTGAGAGTGTTTTATAAGCATAACGGAACTCGTCGGCCAGGTCCCAAGTATCAGTGCCGCTAGCGCTCATCGTGTAAGTACCGGCAGGGTCCTCTACGAAGACCATGGGATAGCCTTTCAAGAACAACGTCAGTGTCTGGACATCTTCTCTGGTCCAATCCTGCAGAGCATCAAAGGTACGCGTAGCCTCTGAATATGTTACGCCGGCAGTGTTGTCATAAAAGAACGGCATTGATTGGGAACCACTGTGAACAATAGTCATCTCAGCAAAATGTGCCGTGTCATAACCTACTATCGCGCCGTTCTCAGAAACATTCCATCCATCTACCCACGTGTCAAATATCCTATCAGGCTCATAGTCATTATAGTCTTCAAAGTCATCCACGATAAGATAGTTGCCCACTGTAAAGCTCCAGATCGCACCTTTCCACAGCTTATCTTCGTGAGCATCATTGACCTCGTCCACTCGCCAGTAGTAGGTCTTATTGTATTCCAGTATGTCGGGCTCGTAGCTGTTAACATCAAGGTTGATGAAAGTTACGTTCGGATAGCTGGACAAGTTGGCTGTGTTTACGTCGCTGATATCATTAAGATCGCTGCCGAAATATAAATCATGTGTAACGGCATATCTTCCCGGCGTCCAGCTCAGAGTAGGTTGCCTTTGTACGTCAGTCGCACGATGAGTCGGAACCGGCAGCGAGGCCCGTGTGTACTCGAACGGTATCAGACTAGTACCAGGAATGACCTCTCGAACTCCATTGCTGTCGGGGCCGCTCCAGGCCACTGAGAGATTTTCGTATAGGCCCCACGCTTTCTTATGCAGCGCCATAATGTAATAAAGATTGCCTCCTTCGAAATAAATCTGGTCGGACTGCTGGATTTCGGGGTACTTGTCCCACTCACGAGCTAAGGTCCACCCGTCCCTATCCTCCTCCTCATCCACGTAGGCGATCAATGATACGCCAGCAGGTTCGTCATCGGCGCTCAGCCACAGTTCACTGTTCTCGCAACTGGCGATCCAGAACGTATAATCGCCTGAGTTTTGGATGTAGAGCCAGCCATGTGTCCGGGAGCCATAATCTGTTGTTCCGAGCGGTGGAGCCTCAAAACTGGTAAGCTCATAGGAAGAGTTCGGGTTGTCCGGATAATTTGGAGAGTTGGTCAAATCTGCAACAGTACTGCCTTCGATACCCTCATACAACTCACGTAGGATCGAGCCGAGCCCTGGAACTGGTACAGTCGTAAAGCTCCAGATATCACCCTTATATATAATCTCCGGAATCGTGGACTCAACTTCATCGATCCGCCAATAGTAAGTCGTGGAAGTCTTGAGAAGTGAAATTCCAGCTTCTGAGGGGGCCCAGTTCGTATCGGCTACATCCAAATATGCCCTAAACGGTGGTGATCCTGAAGTGCCTACAGGAGCATTGTTCACATCGTCTAAATTATCGCTGAAGAAAACCACGTGCCCCTGCACAGCACCTGAGCCTGCATCCCACCTGAGCACTGGATCCACAGCCACGTATTCTGAGCTCATACCCGGATCGGGATTATAAGCAATTACGGGTTTAGTCGTAAAAGTCCAGATATTGCCTCGGTAGGTATCTGCTCCAATGACCGTATCGATTCGCCAGTAGTAAGTCAGGCCTTGAACAAGGCCACTAATAGTATAGCTGGCAGTATTGGTTGAGCCTTTGTCTGCAACAGGGGTACCTTCATTTACAGCGTCCCGATCGCGATTAAAGTATAAACGGTAACTGTCCACAGCGGTCGCATCGGGACCCGGTTCCCAGGTAAGTGTCACATCGGAACCGACATACGAGCTCTCATGTTCTGGAAAGGGATTCTGAGCCCTAATAAGAGGAGTCATAAGTGTTAGCCGAATATTGTCAAGGCCGCACCATATATTATCGTCAGGTGAAACGGCGCGTGTATGCTGGAACTGAATACCAATCTTGTGATCTCTCCCAGCAACACTAATGGAGTTACCATAAAGGGTATATGTCGCCATTGAGCCTTTATTCCACAGATCAATATTTTTAGTGGCGAATACTACTCGGTTTCCTGCATCATCATAATATAATTGTGCCGCAAGATTGTCACCGTGGTAAGTGGATCGAGCATCAAATGCTAATTGAAATTCGTCTCCCTCCATGATCAGAAAATCGGTGAAGTTGTAAATGATGGAATTATTGCCCATAAAGCCAGTCCAAGTTCCATCGGTGGCGCTCCAGCCTTCTTCTACGCCTGCCTCCGTGTTCAGATCCACTTTAGTCCAGCCTGGAACGGAACCGCTTTGATCTATCTGCGTTTTAACAGTACCGGGCAACTCAAAGCTGTAATTCTCAACTTCGATCGGGACCGCTGCAAAGACCGTTCCGCCACAGAGGCCAAACACCAAAACCAAAAAGATTACTTTTCTACTCATCATGCGTTCCTACCTTTCTTTTTAGAAGATTTCCTACAATCTCTTGGCTGCATACCAAAACACTAATCCTTACGGCAAGCAATCAACACAATTACCAATGATGTTTGTCAAAATAACGCGCTATGTAACAATCGAAATATCTTCATGACCATACAGAATCTATGCCAACGCGGCATAACTGTTTATTTCTGTCTTATTATGAACAATTCGCTCAATATGAGCAGTCAGTTGGGTTACGGATTCTTAAACATGGTGATAGTATGTCA
>CAYSPM010000044.1:0-17666 GCA_964432925.1 uncultured Pirellulales bacterium
TGGAGTAAGCAAAAATATCCGTTGCTAATTCGTTAAAAAAACTGTGAATGGTTACTATTATTTTTTGCCCTCATTTGTATTTTCCTGTTCAGATTTTATTCTTGGCACTATTTTAGCTTTGTCGATCAAAGTAAAGTAATCCTCCTCTGCGCTAAGTTTCAGAAGGATACTCAATTCAAACGGTTTTGGTGTCTCCCCCTCTTTGGACGGCTCAGACCTATCAAACGCAGAAGACACATACACTGACGCCCTTTCGTGTTTCCTCTCCTTTGTCTGCAGTCCTTTCTGAAATCGTACAAAATCACTCACAGCCTGACGTGATAATCTAAGAGTTGACAGCGAAACAAGTTTCTTCCAAAATAGGCCCTGAGTAATCTCTTCTCGCTCAACGATTTCGAGGGGGAACTTATATGAGTCGCCATGACCTTTATCATCCGTAAACCCAATTACAATGTGGCTGGCACCGGGTTTCAGGAGCATGTCAACGGGAAGAATAATTTTCGCTCTTAGTTTGTTCGGATCGATGGAGGCAACGTTCTGAGCTGAAAAGTTTCTCAGTCGCCACATGGTTCGAAGCGGAACTGCATAACAACCGCCGAAAATCAAACCCACCACTAACAAAATGACTGTTCGTTTCATTTTTTTACTCCAGATATTGTATTAGTTCACATATTTATAAAAACACATTCGGTTTATATCGTCATTGTCTC
This sequence comes from uncultured Pirellulales bacterium, assembly GCA_964432925.1. Lineage (GTDB taxonomy): Bacteria > Planctomycetota > Phycisphaerae > Sedimentisphaerales > Anaerobacaceae > CAYNTC01. The sequence goes on from CAYSPM010000044.1 coordinate 711, forward strand.
TTCGCTTCTCTCCGGAAGATTTCCTCGTAGACTCTTTCGTATTTTGAGACCATGCAGTCTATTGTAAAGTTCTCCTCGACTCGCTTGCGGCACCTTTTACGGTCAATCTTATCAATTCTGGCCACGGCCTGCACTGCTTCATCGACACTGTTGACTAAATAGCCGGTTTGCCTGTCATCGATTACTTCACGGCATGAGCCTAAGTCCATCGCGATGACCGGCACGCCGGCTGCCATGGACTCAGCCATTACAAGGCCGAAACGCTCAGGAATCAGATTAAGATGAATGACCGTATATGCTTCTTTGAGAAGTGCATCGCGCTGGATAGGATTAACGGGGCCTATATACTGGATCGAAGAATCGTTCAAATGGGGTTTGACAAGATTATCGAAATAGCGCTGATCCTGAATTATGCCGGCTATTATCAAATCCATGCCACATTTTTTTGCAACTTCTATAGCAAGATGTGTACCCTTATCGTTGTGTATTCGTCCATAATGGACGAGCTTATTGCCTGGATTTTCCCTGAACGTAAGATTTGAAAGGTCTATTCCGTTATAAACGGTTGCAAGGTATGGTAATTCGCTGTCCCTGTCGGCATCGCTTATGGAGACGTAATAAGTGTCTTTATGGTCGCGATAAATACGCAGGATGTCGGCGTCGGAAAAGCCATGGATGGTGGTTAGCATCGGGGTCTTTATGAACGGAAGATAAGTGAGCGGTAAATAGTCGAAGTTATTGTGAATCAGGTCGAATTCATCGGCTCGTTCGAGGGCTTTGGAAATATGAAGGCAGGTTGAGACCAACGGGATTTGTGATTTATCCTCTTCGTAGCCTTTTTCGATGAAACTGACGAGTTTTGCTTTTGTGATTGAATCCTTTGTGGCGAACAGCGTTATGTTTTTCCAACCCCGGCCTACCAGTCCCTCGGCAATATTGCTCGCCACGGTTTCCCAGGCACCGTAGGCCCGTGGTGGCGTCCGCCACGCTACAGGGGATAAGATTGCTATGCGTTTGCTCTTAAGATCGTGTTTCGTATCTCGCATCTCGTATTTTGCGTTACGTTTTGTGCTTTACGCTTCTCACTTCTTCCTTTATTCGCTGGATATGTCCCCGACCTAAACCTTTGACCTCACAGCCAAGCTCAAAATACCGACGAATCTTATCGTCATCCAATATGCCAAAACAATCAATCACTGCCAGAGGTGCTCCAGCCCATTGAACAATCTGCTTGGGGTCCAGTTTAAGGTACGGCGCATGCGGCACGGCTAATATAAGAGCCTGTACACCTTTGATTGCTGACGGAAGGTCGTTTTGTACCCGGATGTTAGCCAGGCTTTGCTGGTTGCGGAAGAACCTCGCCAAGGAATGACCAGGTGCCGGATATACATCCTGTTTTTCCAGCTCGTACCAGTGCTCTACATAGGGGTCGTGCACCCATATCTCGGCTCCCATTTCGGTTAGCTTCCTGACTACAATTTCCGAGCCGCTGTAACGGGTGTCACCAACATCCTGACGATAACTTGCTCCACATAGCAGCACCTTTGCACCAGCTAATTGCCGACCTATGTTCCGCAACGCATCACGTGTCAAAGTGGCTACATGAAGGCTGCGTGTATCGTTAATGTCAATAGCCGTTGGTGTTATTTTGAAAATGTTGTCTTCAAAACCAAGAATGTGCTTGTAGGCCCAGTAGCCCAGACCGCCGTCCTTTGGCAGGCAGTATCCACCAATGCCCGGTCCTGGGAAAATAATGTTGTTGTGTGTCGGACGAACCTTTATAGCCTTGATGACCTTGATTAAGTCTACACCATTACGCTCAGCAAAGAGGCTCCACTCATCAAGGAATGCCAGGATGGAAGCGCGGAATGAATTCTCGACGATTTTTGTTGTTTCCGATTCGATGGGTCGGTCCAGAACCGTTAGTGGATACTGCTCGGTATTCAAAACCTCCGTGAGGAATTTTACGACCCTGTCCCGTGCTTCGGCGTCGCAGCCTGAACATACTCGCCAGAAATCACGGATTGACGAGACGTATTGCCTGCCCGGCATAACACGTTCGAAACTGTGCCCCAGCAAAGGTTCGGAATCGATGCCACGTTCGACAAAGGCCTTTTTCATAATCGGCCAAGCGACGAATTCTGTAGTGCCCGGCGCAACAGTGGTCTCAATCAATGTCAGGCAATTCGGCTGGATTTTTTCGGCAATGGTTTTTATCGTCGCTTCCAGCGCGCTCATTTCAACTCCGCCGGTTCGCATTTTTCCGAGGTCGTGCTTTATGTAATCGCATTGAACGTCAACAACCACACAATCAGCGAGCTTTAGACAATCGCTGTTGTACGTTGCCACGAGCGTTTTTTTGTCCAGTATGCAACGCTTTATCATCGGCTCAACTTCGGGGTCTTCTGCCTTGACCGGTGACCGGCCTTGGTTGAGCAATGGAATCTTCCAGTAGCTGCGAGTGCTGGGTCGTTGACATCCTATGACGAATTTGCTGGGCTTGCCGGTTTTTTTGTCAACGGTGTCAGCTATAATGGCCGCCATGACTGCGCCAACAAAGCCAACGCCCATTACCACGACAATTTCCTTGCCTTCGTTGTGTGCCGTCTGTGTGAGCGACTTGATGCGTTCGAATTCTGCGTGGTATTCTTTCTGAGCAGGAATGGGGAATTTTTCGCCAGCCGGACTTACTGAATATTCGGTCACTGTTATTTCCTCACAATTTTATTTTACTTTTTTGCGTTAATCCCTTCAGTACGACTACTATTATCGCCCAGCAATTATAAAGGTGGTTTTGGTGAACAATTTTTCATATCTGAGCCTTGAAACGGTTGCCACAAGTTTACCAACAATAAGTTGTATATCAAGTTTTTTTCGGCAGAGTTTTGGACAGCCATAACAGGAGTATAGGTTGTATGAAGATTAAATTGGAAAGCCTTATTTGATTGAGTATGTGCCGGTGGCTTGAGAAGTTTGGTAATTTATTGGATTGCCTGACTTGTATCAGGAAACGAATATAATTGCCATTATAGCAGTAGCGCATTTGAATCTGTCTTGAGATGATTGAGTAAAAATGGTATAATTTTCTATAGTAGTTATTTTGTGTCCTCGGCGATATTAGCGGTGTTAAAATTATACTTACCTGGAGAGATGTGGTGTCAAAGTTTGTTCTGTTAACTTTAGTTAGTTGTATTTGGATTCTAACACCTGAGGGAGCCGTTTGGGCTGTAGAGGTTGGCTTTGAATACCCGTACTATTTGCTCGATGCGTACAATCCGGATGGTGACTGCTGGAAGGGCATGGGTGTGGATGGGCGTTGGCCGGTTCCAGTAATCCCGGAGAAGTGGCTCGTTGGACTACCGCCGAGTGATATGTCTGGAGTCACACTGCCGACAGACCGTTGGGTTGAATTGAGGTTTCGCGGCAGAGTTGTTGATGGGCAGGGTGACGACATTTACCTGATCGAGCATGGCCAGTGTGGCGAACAGGCTCTTATTTTCCTTGTAAATAGTGCTGGTCAAGACTACCCAATTGGTATTGCTACGGCGTTGGATTCTAGTTTACAAGCTCCGAGCGAGATTAGTTTTGACATTTCCGGGGTTCCATCCGATATCGAGCCGTGCGCGATACGGATTGTGGCGCTGGATCTTAAGGGAGGGGCGCCTGGATTCGACATTGGAAATGTGCGTGCAAGAACATACATCGGCTGTAGCGATATTGCTTCCGAACCATTTCCTGTGGATGGTGCTGGAAATGTGGGGGCGGATACGGTTCTTAGCTGGCTGGCTGGGTGTTCGGCAGATAGGCACTTTGTTTACATTGGTGATTCGGCAGATGATGTGGGCGATGAAGCGATTCCTGTCATTGAACCGCCGCAGCCGCAAGATAACAATATCTACGACCCATGCGGGCTGCATTTGGGTGAGAGCTACTACTGGCGGATAGATGGGGTTAACACGATTAACGGGAACAGTCTATCAATAGGTAATATATGGAGGTTTGTTGTAACCAGCCATTTAATCGTGGACGACTTTGAATTTTACAACAATAGCGATAATCGGCTACATGATGTCTGGAGATGGAAGGGCCAAGCGATTATGTATATAGAGACACATCCCGTTCACAGATGTTTTAAGTCGTTGACTTTTTCCTACTACTGCGATGAGCTTTTTTATTCGGAGATTGTACGAGAGTTCAGTCCAGCGCAGGATTGGGCTGGAGTAAGTGCGAAGTCGTTGGAGCTTTTCTTTTACGGGAGGCAGGAAAATAGATACGACGGAGGTCTGTATGTAGTATTGAGCGACGGCGATGCCAATGCCGTTGTGTCGTACGATGGCGATGTCAACGATGTCCTGGAGCCGAGTTGGCATTCCTGGCGAATAGATCTTACAAGCCTGACCGGCATTGACCTGAGTAGAATCGAGAGTCTTACTATCGGTTTTCGCAACGTGTCAAGCGAGCCAAGGAGCTTCGCCAGTGGAACTGTATATTTTGACAGCATTGCAATCTATGGATCACGGTGCTTAGAAGAGAATAGGCCTGCTGGAGATATGGGTGGTGACTGCGTAGTTGATTTCGTGGATCTTGAAGAAATGGCTTATGCTTGGCTTCAGACGAGTAACAACATCTATTCGGTAAAGGCGCCGAATGAGCCGGTGGCCTGGTATAAGTTCGACGGCAATGCAGATGACAGTATTGGTGGTGTAGATGGTCAATTGCGTGGCAATGTGACTTTTGTTCCAGGCCTGTATGGACAGGGCATCGAATTCGATGGTCAGCAGGCTTGCGTACATATTCCTGATGTTGGGAGAGTGTTCAGCGGGATCGGTGGAGAGATAAGCATCGCATTCTGGCAGTACGGTGCAGATTCGGCACATCACGCAGATACAGTATGTTGCTCGAACTACGTTTATGGGTCGGGTGGCCCCGTAGTGGCTATTAATCTTGGCTGCTGGAGGGAGCCGGGGAAATACAATTGGGATTGTGGTCAGCCTTGGTCGTTGGAGAATCGACTCAGCGGTGAGCACCGATATAAAAGCGAGTGGTCCGGATACTGGAACCATTGGGTATTCACGAAAGATAGCAATAAGGGCAGGATGGAGATATTTCTAAATGGGGCTCTTTATGATAGCAAGGATGGCGCGTACTCGCCGATATCGGGAGTAACGTCGTTTGACATCGGGTCAGGATGGTATGGAGGGTACGATGGCACTATAGACGATTTCCGCATCTATGACTATGCACTATCGGCGGAAGAATCGGCATACATAGCAACAGGAGGCAGCGGTGTTTTGGATCGGCCGATTATGTCGCCAGCCGATTTGAACGGTGATGAGCGAATTGACTTTGAGGATTTTGCGGTGCTGGCTAGTATGTGGCTTGAGCAGCGGCTTTGGCCTTAGCGCTTAAATCGCCGTTCATGGATTCGGCTGTTTATGTCTTGGGATCAGCAGAACTGATGAGAGGTTCGCTTGTAAAGGCGCTTTGAACTGGGCTTGTGGCTGGATTAAGTTGATGATTGCTTTGGTCTTTTTCAGTCCTGCCAGGTTCCCAAGGGCACCTTTGGAGGTTTGGCTTGCTCTTCAGGGTGATCGAGCGACTGAGGTTCGGCGACTTTACGGTAGCCAATAGCTTTTATAACTTCGAGAACCTCGGTCCAGGTTGGAAAAGGTCTGGCATTTTTTCGCTTATATTCATCAATAGCCATCAGGAATTCGAATTGTTCATCAGACATATAGCCTTCTTCGGCAGCTTTTCGGTCATCGGTTCTTCGTCTTCCCGGGCCTCTGCGGCGATCCAGACCCAAGCGCCTGTCTACAACACTCTTCCTGCGGTCTTCATTACCGCGACGCTCTGTGAAATGCTCCTGTTCCATCTGCTATTCCTTCCGAGCTTAGAATCCTTATGGTGTCAGGTCTTTAGTCATGTATACACTTAGCAGCTTAGCCAGTATGGGTAAAGCCGTTTAGACCTGAACTTCCTTCACGGGTTAAAAGTCGTCCTCAAAGGGATCGGCTTCAAAGTCACCTTCTTCTTCGTCGTCCAATGCGAAGTCATAGAAGTCATCATAGGCGTCCTGAGACTCGATGACCACGTGTGCCTCGTCGAGAAAGTCCTCGGGAACCATGACGGCGAGGCCTTTGCTGCTCATCGAAGGGTCAATTTGCTCTCTGATGACCGCCGGGATATCGTTTGACTTTAATAGGGTTTCATACTCTTTTGCCTGCTCGGCATCCTCGACAAAAGTAACTACTACAAAATCCTTCAACTTTGCCTGGGATTTCTGATTTTTATTAGCCCTCTTTTCCATTTTATCTCTCCACCACAACCTGAAATATCTTGTCTGAACACAGTCGGCTGCTGAGTGCCGGCTGTAGAGCTATACTTATAAAAGTGATTTAAGTTTAATTTAGAGCAAAAACGGTTCAGAAAAACCCTCTGTTTTCGAAAGAGCACGTCTTATGTACGACCTTTTGTTTTATGTACATTTTTGCCTATCGGCCTTACAAGCAGAAAAATTTAGCTTTTAAGCGTTTTTTTTGTTGCAAATTTTGCCGGTAGCGCTTAATAACTCTGCTTGAAAGAGGGGTCCGGGGCTAATTGTTAGAATCGGACATTTAAATATCCAACTACTGACAGGGAGGATTAGAGCAATGGCAAAGAAGAAAAAGGAATCTCTTGTTGTGGCGAGCAAAATGAAGGCGTATGTCAAAAGTAAGAAGATGATGACGTCGTCAGAGGCAGTTGAAGCGATCAGCGATAACATTTATGGAATGCTCGATTGCGCCATTGCCCGTGCCCAAGCAAACCGTCGTAGTACAGTCAAGGCGCAAGATTTATAGAGGATTGTGCCCTAACATACTTTATCTGCCTGTCTTACGTTTGCGGTAACAAGATATTAAAAGTGGCTGCTTCGCATCAGCATTGGGCGGAGCAGCTTTTATATTGGGGATTGGATTATAAATTCAAGCAGGCAGAAGAGTTCGACGCTACCCGGTTGCAGGGTTTGGATTGTGGCCAGAATGTTTATTGTCTTTAAGGAACTTAGCTGAGCCAACGACAAATTAGTACATTGTGATGTTTTAGAACATTCTGAGTTGATCCAACAGCCTATAAAAGGGCGAATAACAGTACTAGAACAAGTATTTTTTGGAAAATTATTGAACTTATAATACTGAAAAGCCCGATTTATATAGCAGGAGGCTAGGCAAAGACCGGTATTTTTTTTGAAGGTTTGAAATTAAGCCAGTGTTCTTTCTTGCCGATAAGGTGTTTAGCTGGAGGGTTGTGACCTGACTTGTGGCGAAGGTTGTTTAGGTCAATTTGTTATTTTGAGGTCAGTTATTTAAACAAGATACGGCTTTATTTTTCATAGAGCGCATGATTATGAGACTTAGACAAGAGGGGGGGAGTATTAGTGTACTTATGTTAGGTTGGGAATTTCCCCCCTTCATCAGCGGAGGTTTAGGCACAGCCTGCTATGGACTGACCAAGGCATTGGACGAAGTTGGTATCAGGGTTACATTTATTTTGCCAAGAATGGTGGAGAGTGAGTATACCACGCATGTAAAGATACTTACGCCCAGTTCGCGAGCGTCTTCTAAGTACTATCAAATCGGTAAGCTACGAAACGTAAAATTCCGCACGATTGAGTCAGCTTTACAACCATATTCTACGCCCGAAATTTATCAGCAACGACTGGAAGAGCACTTGAGACAAAAGAGAATGATTCGTAGCGGAAGGGTGAGCGCAACGAACCAACTTGTTGGTGGTTTGGACTATAGTGGAGATATGTATAATGAGGTTCGCCGATATGCAGCGATTGCTGCTGAGTTGGCTGAAGATGAGCAGTTCGACATTGTTCACGCTCATGACTGGATGACGTACCCCGCAGGGGTCGCGGTGGCGGCGACGAGCGGCAAGCCATTGGTTGTGCATGTACACTCGACGGAGTTCGACCGCAGTGGCGAGCATGTCAATCAGGTTATCTATGACGTTGAACGGGAAGGAATGAACGAGGCCGATAGAGTAATTGCCGTCAGCCACTTCACCCGCAGTATCATAATCAGCCGGTATGGCATCGGTGGTGATAAAGTGGACGTGGTTTATAACGGTGTGGAGCGCAATGGAGGTTGGCCACTTGCTAAGACAGGAATTAGCAAGGACGAGAAAATCGTGCTGTTTTTGGGCCGAATTACTATGCAGAAAGGGCCGGAGTACTTTCTGCAGGCGGCTAAGAAGGTACTGGAGGTGGTTGACAACGTCAAGTTTGTTATGGCTGGCTCTGGCGATATGATGTACCGCTCGATTGAAATGGCGGCAGAGCTTGGAATCGGTCAAAAGGTTTTGTTCACCGGCTTTCTGCGGGGCGAGGATGTGCAGAAGATATATAGGATGGCCGATTTATACGTGATGCCATCTGTGTCAGAACCTTTTGGGATCGCACCTTTGGAGGCTCTGGACAATAATGTGCCGGTGATAATTAGCAAGCAGAGTGGGGTCTCAGAGGTTCTTAAGCACGCTCTTAAGGTGGACTTTTGGGACGTTAACGAGATTGCTAACAAGGTTGTGGCGGTGTTGAAGTATCCACCGCTGGGATTGACACTGCGGAGTCACGGTAATTTTGAGGTCCGGCGGTTGCGGTGGAAGGACGCCGCAGAAGGATGCGCGAGGATTTACGAGGAGATGTTAACGGCGGTTTCATCATAACCGCGGCACTTGCAGGGAAGAATTGCACAAATTCGAGTACGGGAATTCTTGGGTTTTAGTGAAATGCCTTCGGTATGCTTTTACTTTCAAGTTCATCAGCCGTTGCGATTAAGGCACTACACGGTATTTGACAATGACCATCAATACTTCGATGAGTATAAGAACGCTTTAATATGCAGGAAGGTAGCTAATAAATGTTATCTTCCGGCAAACCGACTGATTTTGGACCTGATTCGTAGGTTCGATGGTAGATTTAAGGTTGCATACAGCATAACGGGAGTTTTGCTGGAGCAGCTTCAGCTTTATTCGCCTGAGGTTCTAAGCACGTTTGATGCCTTGGCGGAGACAGGTTGTGTGGAGTTTTTGGGTGAGACATATTATCATAGTCTTAGCTTCCTATACTCTCGTAATGAGTTTGTTGAGCAGGTGAATAAGCACGTCGGCACTGTTCAACGTCTTTTTGGCCAGAAGCCGCGGGTCTTTAGAAATACCGAACTGATATATAATAACGATCTGGGTACACTCATCGAGTCTACAGGTGAGTTTGATGCGATAATAACTGAGGGTGCGGACCATATCCTGGGATTTCGTAGTCCGAATTTTGTGTATAAGCCGAAAGGCTGCAAGGAACTAAAATTTCTACTGAAGAATTACGCGCTCAGTGATGATATTGCCTTCAGGTTCTCTAACCGTCACTGGACGGAATGGCCTTTGACGGCAGAGAAGTTTGCCCGGTGGATAAGCAATATCAACGGCAATGGTAACGTGGTCAATCTGTTCATGGACTATGAGACATTCGGTGAACACCAATGGGAGGATACGGGCATATTTAACTTCATGCGCCATTTGCCGGGAGAGGTTTTGAAGCATCCGGACAACGATTTTAAGACGCCGAGCGAGGTGATCAGGTCGTATGAGGTTATAGACACGGTAGATGTGCCGCATATCATAAGCTGGGCTGATACCGAAAGAGACCTTTCTGCTTGGCTTGGCAATGCTATGCAATCCAGTGCGATTCATGAGCTTTACAGACTTGAGAAGACGATTAAGCAGACAAATGACGAGAGTATTATTTCGGACTGGCGGCAGTTACAGGCATCGGACCACTTCTATTATATGTGCACGAAGTATTTTGCCGATGGTGATGTGCACAAGTATTTTAATCCTTACGACTCTCCTTACGACTCTTACATAAACTTTATGAATGTGCTGGATAACCTTCAGAGTCGATGTGCCAGACAAATCGATGGGGGTGAATTTTTGGGCCTGTCGCAAAACAAGAACCCGCCCAGTATGCAAATAGTGAACTGAATGCTTCGATTCGGCTTTGGTTTATGAGTCACTTCTGAGCTAAGCGGAGATTTTTGGGCGCGGCGATATTAGGGGCCAAAATTGTGTTGACACTGCAAAAAGTTAAGGATGCGCAGATCGTGTGCTTATCAACTCGCAGTGAGCAGATCGATGATCTACTTACGAAGGAATGGCTGTTGACTAATAAGCGCGGCAGCTACGCTTCGTCGACGGTGATCTGCTGCAATACGAGGGGATATCACGGTCTGTTGATCGGCTCGCTGAGCCCGCCTGCCAATAGAATAATGGCACTGGCTGGTTGTCTGGAGATAGTGATACACGGCGATAATATGTTTAACCTTTCAACTTTTGAGTTCAGTGACAAACTGGCACCTGTTGGTTTCAAGTACATAAGGCAGTTCAGCCACGACATCGGTGTTCATTTTGACTATGAACTGGGGGATATAGAACTGACGAAGAGTATGTATCTTCTTCGCGATAGTGACACAATCGCGATGGTCTATAGCTTTAAAAATGTGCCGGGACAAATGGAGTTTGTTCTGCGTCCGTTTGTTGGTTTGCGGGATTTCCACGGTCTTCAAAAATCCTATGCTCGGCTTTGCGCAGATTGGGTCGACAACGGTCTGGTTGTCAGGCACGATATTCCTGGCAGTTGTGAACTGTTTCTGAGCTGCCCATCTGCAAGTTTCGAGAAGGACCAACAGTGGTGGTTCAACTTCGTTTATCGCAAGGACAGAGAGCGTGGTCAGAATTTTGCTGAAGATCTTTGGACACCTGGTTTTTTTAAGTGCCGCGTAGAGGAGCCGGGGGAGGTTGTTTTTTGGGCCAATTTGAGCAATCGCTATGAGCCAAGTGCTCTTGCGAATGTGAATATCGGTACCGTGAGGAAAGAGCTGCGCAGTGATCAGCGCGCGATAATCAATAGATCAAGAGGTGGCGATGAAAAATTCAGAATTCTCTATTTGGCAGCCGAACAGTTTATTGTAAAACGCGAATTTAGCCAGAATGAGCGTTTCACTATTTTAGCGGGTTTTCCGTGGTTTGCAGATTGGGGCAGAGATGCTTTTATAGCGCTGCCGGGGTTGTTGCTGTCAACCGGTCGATTTGATAAAGCTAAATCTGTTCTGACAACATTTGCTGCGACAGTGGATGAGGGGATGATTCCAAATCGGTTCGACGACCGCAGCGACACTGCATATTTCAATAGCGTTGATGCTTCTCTCTGGTTTGTCAACGCAGCGTTTGAGTATTTACGTGTCACAGGCGATTCAAAGACATTCGCGCAGGAACTTCTGCCGGTTATCCGCTGGATAATAGACTCGTATCACGACGGGACTCGGTTTGGGATTCACGCTGATTCGGATGGTTTGATAACAGCGGGCGACGAGGACACGCAGTTAACCTGGATGGATGCCAGATATGATGGCATTGCTTTTACGCCAAGGTGGGGAAAAGCGGTGGAGGTTAATGCTCTGTGGCATAACTGTCTTTGTCTTATTGCTGAGTACTATGCGAACCGCAATGCTGAGAATGAGGCTTATTACAGATCCATGGCGGAAGAAGTTGGCAAGAGTTTCTGTAAATTATTCTGGAATAAAAAGTGCGGCTATTTGAATGATACAATCTTGCCAGGCGGGTCAGTTAACGCGGCGCTTCGTCCGAATCAAATATTTGCTGTTTCCCTGCCGTTTGCGCCGCCATTATCGTCAGAGCAGCAAAGGTCAATCGTGGACGTGGTACAAAGAGAGCTACTTACTCCGTATGGGTTGCGGACACTAAACGTTCAGCATCCTGACTATAAAGCTACATACACCGGGCCTCAACGCAAGAGAGACGAAGCTTATCATCAGGGCACGGTCTGGCCATATTTGATGGGTCCCTTTGTGGAAGCTTATTTGAAAGTCAATGAATTTAGCCGGGAGAGCAAGAAAAAAGCTGCTGAATTTATTGAGCCTTTGATGCGACATCTTACCGAGGATGCGTGCCTTGGGAGCGCTTCCGAAATATTCGACGGTGACCCACCTCATAAGCCGAGAGGATGTGTTGCTCAAGCCTGGAGCGTCGCTGAGCTTATCCGGGCACATCAACTGATAAACAGTTGAGACCAAGAGCAAACAGCTTGGCGTTCAGAATTCTCTGGCTATTTGTCCGGCATTTTCAATCGCTTCGGTGCGCTTCTGTGTCGCGATTTCTGCGCCGGCGAGGGTTGGCTCAACTGTCACTGATCGGATATCGGTCAGACCTATGAAAGCAAGTATCAGTTCGAGATACTTTTTTTGCAAATCGAAAGCCTCTTTATCTGTGCCTGCTGGGTATTCACCGCCGCGCGCATAAGCAACAAAGATAGGTTTGTCTGTGACCAGTCCTTTGTAGTTTCCATCTTCAGTGACGGTAAATGTATATCCAGGCTGAACCAGAATATCGATGTATTGTTTCAAGCGGTAAGGGATTGAGAAGTTCCACATAGGCGTTGCGATGATGTATTTGTCTGCGGATTTGAAGTCTTCGATGACAGAAACGATTTTAGCCCAGATTTGCTTATCTTTGTCTGAGTGGTCTTTTCCGTGCATTATCTTATATTTAGCCGATGCTGCTTCAAAATCAAAGGCAGGAAGTGGCTCTGTGAATAGGTTTATAGTTCTGATATTATCTTCCGGATGTGCCTTACGGTATTCTTCGAGGAATGCATCGGTGACCGCTATCGAGTAGGAAAGCTCGCCCATTGGGGAGGCTTTGATGTAGAGTAACGTGCTCATAATGCCCTCCATGATCAATTTTAATAATATTAATGCTCCAATTCATATCTTAATTCTGTATTTGATGATACGTATTAATTCGATTTGTGTTCGGGTGCAACGAAAAAAGTGCTGCAAAGAAAATACCAGCATGGTGGTTTGTTTCTGGCGAAACAGGTGATGTCATTTTAAGATCTCCAAAAACGAACGAAGAATCTCTGCGAACCACAAGCAAACTATAAATTCTTAGCCGGATTCCACAACAGAGCCTGCCCTTAGCATCAGACGCTCTCAATGTTCCTCAAATAAGTTGCGAGGAGACACTATGCGAGGTCCAAGGGGTAGCGAGCGCAAAATTTATACTTCAAATTAGGGAAATGCGTTTGAGAATATCACAAATTTCGATAAGATTGTGCCTGAAAAAGTGGTGTTGACAAAGCGCAGATGAAGGATTAGGAACATGCTGAGAGTGGGGATTGTTGGCTTTGGATTCATGGGGCGAACGCACTATAAGTGTTGGAGGGGTGTGGAGGGTGCGGAGGTTGTAGCAATTTGCGATGTAAATCCGAATATAGTCAAGGACACAAAAAAGGCGGTGGGTAATATCGGTGATGCACAACATGAAGTGGACTTCGGCAGCCTTAAGGTTTATTCGGATTTTAATAGGATGCTAAGTGAAGAAAAGCTGGATGCGGTATCAATTACTTTGCCCACTTATCTACATGCCGATCATTCAATAAAGGCGCTGTCGGCAGGTATAAACGTTTTATGCGAAAAGCCGATGGCGTTAAACATAGCTGACTGCGAACGGATGATTGCGGCAGCGAAGCAAAGCCAAGGGACGCTACAAATTGGACATTGTGTGCGGTTTTGGCCTGAGTACGCCAAGGCTAAGCAGATAGTTGATAGCGGTGAATATGGCAGGGTCGTTGCGGCAACATTTCAGCGTCTGGGTGCGGCGCCGACGTGGAGCGAGGACAATTGGTTCCTGGATGAGAAACGCAGTGGAGGCATGGTGCTGGACCTGCATATACATGACACAGATTTTGTGCAGTATCTATTTGGGATGCCGCGTGCAGTGTGCAGCTTTGGTGTAAAGGCTCCGGGCGGAGGGCTGATTCACATAGTGACGCAGTACCTTTATGATGATAGTAAGGTGGTGACTGCAGAAGGCAGTTGGCAGATGATGCCGGCGTTTGGGTTCGAGATGAGCTTTAATGTTATGCTAGAGAAAGCGACACTAATTTATGATCTGACGCGGGAGCTTACCTTTAGAGTGTGCCCTGCTGAGGGAGAAGCGTTTGTGCCGGAGATTAAGAAAGGGGATGGATGGTTTTTGCAGATAGCGCATTTCGCGAAGGTAATAAAAGGCGAAAAAGTTGAGCAGGTGACAACATTAGAGCAGTCGCTGAACTCAGTAAAGATTGTGCAGGCAGAGAAAGAATCGGTAGCAAAGCGAGAAAAAGTGGGATTAGTTGATTCTGGACCCGTGGTTTGAATCGGAGAGCTGGATAATGAAATGTATGGATTGGCCAATAGGTGTTTGTAGCTGGTCGTTGCAGACAGATGTTGATATAGTGGCTGATGCACTGAGGAAGTTAGGGATCGAGCATGTGCATCTTGCAGTTCGGCCAGCGCTGAGTGAACAAGGTAGAGATTATCTTGCTGCAGTGCAGAGACAAGACTGGACGATAAGCAGCACAATGATAGATCTTCCGCAAGAAGATTATTCGAGTCTTGAAAGCATAAAGGCAACTGGCGGGATTGTGCCCGATGACCGCTGGCAGCAGAATCACGAGCTATTTATGGACGCGGCTAAATTGACAGCTAAACTTGGTGTGAAATATCTTTCAATGCATGCTGGATTTATCGATGAGAGTGACGCTGCATACGCTCAGAAGTTTTATGAGCGTATTAAGAAATTAGCAGATATAGCCAGTGATAATGATATTATGTTGCTTCTTGAGACAGGTCAGGAGACAGCGGAGGACCTAAAGGCTTTTTTGAGAAAGCTGAACCATCCTGCAGTCGGAGTGAATTTTGATCCTGCGAACATGATTCTCTATGATAAGGGCGACCCAATCGAAGCAGTGCGAGAACTTGGGTCATACATTCAGCATCTACACATCAAGGATGCGCTTCGGACAAAGCAGACAGGCACATGGGGGACTGAGGTACCGTGGGGTGATGGTGAGGTGGGGCCTGAGGCATTTGTCAAGGCGCTAAAAGAAGTCGGCTTTAACGGCGTAATGGCGATTGAGCGAGAGGCTGGAGATGATCGGTTCGGGGACATTAAACTCGCTGTAGAGAGACTGCAAAGTCTTAACATATAAGGGCTGAGGAAAGTTAAGGAGAACGAAATGCAGTGGCAATTATATCTGAAGCTTAGCGCGATGATGTTCTTGCAGTATGCAATCTGGGGGGCGTGGTTTCCGGTGCTGGCGGCGCGCTTGCTGGGGCCGCTGAAGATGAGCGGTAAGCAGACGGGCTGGATATATGCGACGCTGCCGCTTGCGTGTATAGTAGCACCGCTTGTTGCAGGGCAGATTGCCGATAAATACGTTAACACGGAGCTGATACTAGCAGGGGCGCATCTTGTAGGAGCGCTGCTGCTGTTTATTGCTGCGTGGAAGTCAAAGTTCGGCAGTCTTTTTGTGACGATGCTTCTCTATTCAGTGTGCTACGCAGCGACGCTGCCACTTGTTAACTCGCTGATGTTTCATCAGTTGGACAAGGTCTATGGTGATGCTGCGATGGTGGATGCAACGTCTGCAAAGATTTTTATCTGGGCTCCCGTGGCATGGGCGCTGGCGGGGTATTTTTTGACAGGCTGGCGATGGAAATTCAAGACCGGGACGCAAGGGCGAGATTGTTTGGTTCTCGCGGCTGTTCTTTCGATAGTCATGGCGGTGGTGTGCTCGTTGTTACCGCACACGCCACCGGCGAGAACGGGTGGGACACCTATTGTCAGCGCGCTACAGATGCTTGGCAATGCCAATTTCCTGATCTTCATTATTATTTCGATAGTAGCTGCGGGACTTATGCAGTTTTACTTTCAGGGTACCGCTCAGTTCATGCAGGATATAGGGATTCGCAGCAGTAATGTTCCGGCTTCAATGGCGATAGCGCAGGTAGTGCAAGCAGTCGCCACTTTTTTTGCATTGGGTGTACTTTTAACCAGCCTGGGGTACAAGTGGACTCTCACTATAGGTGCAGTGTGCTGGCTGCTTCTGTATGTTGTTTACATTAGGACAAAGCCATGGTGGCTGATAATCCTTGCGCAGTCACTGCACGGGTTTGCTTATGTGTTCTTCATTATTGCAGGGCAGATTTTCACAAAGAGCGTTGCAACAAAGGAGATTCTCAGCTCGATGCAGGCTCTTATCTTCACAGCGACCAGCGGTGTTGGTCTTTTCTTAGGCACCCAATTTGCCGGTGCAGTGATGGATAAGTACCGCAAGGAAGGAAAGTTCCAATGGAAATCGATATTTCTTGTGCCGTGCGTAATTATGCTCGCTTGTGTCTTGGCGTTGGTACTAATTTATAGAGCATAGGTTTTCTGGACGCACACTAGTTGCGGTGCACTATCTTTGCTCCAGCCAGTGTAAGGCCATTCAGTAAAATTATTTTACGGAAATCGGTGTATAATCCCCGTTTCTGTCAGACGGCCCGATATTAGAGGCTGGTTTAGGGGTGTGGCGGGAAAGCACCAGGAAAGCGAGAATCCTGTTTCTGTCCATTCTCCGTAGCAGAGCTACTGCGAAGGATGAATCGGCGGAGAAGCTCTCTGATTTCAGTTGGGAGAGGAGATGCTGCAGTAGAGCCCGGAAATGCCTGTAATAATTCGTAATTGCCCAGTTCGGGACTCTTGAATAAGGGACCATTATAATTGGGGTAATTCTGACTGTGAGCCGAAAATTCCGCATGCAGTTTTTGCAAATCCTCCGGCGATTTAAATTCCTGCATACAATTCTCACTTTCTGCTGGACTCCACATAATCAGTGGCTCAGATGCCGAGTCTCCACGTCGCACATACACATTATAATCGAGCTGTTTCACTTGCGGCTTATTAAGTTGTTCACACAAGTTTTGCGGTTGCCAAAAAGCTATAAGGGGTCTGTGATAATTCTCATTCCCGGTGAGCAGGTTATTGACAAACACGTGTCCGTCCCGCTCGTTAACATCCGGGCCGGTGCTGGGA
>CAYSPM010000045.1:0-17266 GCA_964432925.1 uncultured Pirellulales bacterium
CCCTGCGAGCCGAGGACGTAACCGTGGCCGAAGTGCTCAAAAGGGGCGGCTACACTACCGGCATCGTCGGCAAGTGGGGACTCGGCGAGCCCGACACGACGGGCATCCCGAATCGGCAGGGGTTTGATTTCTGGTTCGGGTATCTGAACCAGAAACATGCCCACAACTATTACCCCGAATTTCTCTGGCGAAACCAGCACAAAGTGCCGATTCTCAGCAATAAGTTGGCTGAGCCAAGCCAGGGTGGCTGGGGCTCATCGATTAGGCGCGAGGTCTATTCGCACGATTTGTTCACAGATGAGGCACTTACTTTCATCGAGCAAAATAAAGACAAGCCCTTCTTTTTATATCTGGCATACACAATTCCGCATGCGAACAACGAGGCGGGCGAGCGAGGCATGGAGGTGCCAGATTATGGCATTTACGCAGACAAGGATTGGCCTGAGCCGCAGAAGGGCCACGCTGCTATGATAACTCGAATGGACCGTGATGTAGGCAGAGTGTTGACCAAGCTAAGAGAGTTAAACCTGGACGAGAATACAATAGTGATGTTTTCCAGTGACAATGGCCCGCATAAAGAAGGCGGAGCTGACCCAAATTTCTTCAAAAGTTTCGGTCTGCTGCGCGGCTACAAGCGAGATCTGTACGAAGGTGGGATTCGTGTGCCGTTGATTGCACGGTGGCCGAGTAAAATTAAGCCAGGGTCGGTGAGTAATCACGTCTCCGCGTTTTGGGATTTTCTACCCACCTGTTGTGAGTTGGCCGGAATATCTCAGCCGAAAAACATTGATGGCATCTCAATGCTTCCGACAATGCTAAATCAACTGGCGCGGCAAGGACAGCACAAGTATCTTTACTGGGAATTTCACGAGCAGGGCAAGAAACAAGCTGTTCGTATAGACCATTGGAAGGGAGTACGCTTAAACGTAGCCGAGGCGCCATCTGGCTCTATTGAATTATATAATTTGAAATCCGACATTTCAGAACA
Organism: uncultured Pirellulales bacterium; assembly: GCA_964432925.1. Taxonomy (GTDB): domain Bacteria; phylum Planctomycetota; class Phycisphaerae; order Sedimentisphaerales; family Anaerobacaceae; genus CAYNTC01. Next base: position 989 of record CAYSPM010000045.1, read on the forward strand.
GCGTAACATCGCTGACCAGTATCCGCGTGTTGTTGAGAAGATAGTCAGATATATGAAAGAAGCAAGAACTCCCTCGGAGCATTGGCCTCTTCCTGACCAGCACGTCCCTAAAGCACAGGATAGTTAGGGAGCCGGGACAGATGAACAGATTCCTTATAACACCGTATGCAGATTACTTGCTGGGATTCTTGTTAAAGACGCTTGGCTGGGTTGAGGTAGGTTTTTTAAGAGCAGTTTGTTTAAGTTTGGCTTCGCTGTTGTTAGGTTGAGGTATTCCTTGGGTTTTCAATCATGTGCACCTTTACTTGTCAGCATTTTGATATAACGGAGAGGGCGGGATTCGAACCCGCGGTACGGGTTTATACCCATACGACGGTTTAGCAAACCGTTGCCTTAAGCCACTCGGCCACCTCTCCAAGTCATTTCACAGTATGGAATTACAAATTTACAAAAAATTACTTTTCAGCTACTGCAACCAAACTATATTTTCAAGAGAAGCCCCAACCTTTGGACGAAGCGCATCACTATAATTGCACTGTTTAATTTCATGGTTATAGTTAAGGATATTACTCCTGGGAAAATCTAATTCTAAAAGAAAAACACATTTCGATAAATTTCGGCTTACTTTACATCCGAAAGATCAAAATTGCAAGAAAATTTGACGTTATTTATATTCCTTATGAACGGATCAAAAGCGAGGGGCCTTTCTCATTCTACGAATAGGACATTAAAAAATAAAAGCTTCATGTTCGAAAATATCTATAGCCAATCACAAAAGGCCCCTCTGAACCTAAAAAGAAGTACTGCTTTCGAGTATCAAATATCAGTATTGGCGAGTACCCAGTGAACTGTGGTATAATGCCTGCATGCTATTTAGTAACAAACAATGTAAATACATCCATAAGTGCTATCGCTTTACAGACAGGCAACTGCAAATACTCAGATTGTTTTTCGATAGTCTGGACAGCCAGAAGGCCGAGCTACTCATACAACTATCTGAAACTGTAAAGCGCCAAATGATTGCCGGTCAATCCGCAAGAGCTAAGCTGCGAGGAACGAAACATGATTGACATTAAACAAATACGGGAAAAACCAGAACTATTCAAAAAGGCAGCAGCAGATAAGTATTTTGACGTTGACATTGAACATTTGCTGGATATTGACGCCGAGCTACAAAATCATAAGAAGAAGCTTCAGGACTACGCCACAGAAAAGAATAAACTCGGCAAACTAATCCCAACTTTGAAAGATGGAGATGAAAAGAAAACCTGCATAGAACACCTGAGCGAGCTAAAGAAAAATGAAACTCAACTTCAAGATGAGGTCAAGAAGCTTCAGCCTGAGCTTGACACGCTCATGCTGCAGGTCGCTCAGCCGGCTGATGATAATGTGCCAATCGGTAAAGACGACACTGAGAACATCGAAATAAGAAAAGAAGGCCATGTGCGGCAGTTTAACTTTGGGCCTAGGGATCATGTACAGTTAGGCTTGGCTTTGGACATCATAGATATTGAAAGAGGCGTCAAGTTAGCAGGGACGAGAAACTATTTTCTCAAAGCAGATGGGGCGCTACTACACTGGGCAGTGCTGCACTTTGCGATGGACCTTATGATCAGCCGGGGATATGTGCCACTATCTGTTCCACTACTGATGAAAGATGAAGCAATGCAAGGCACCGGTTACTATCCAGGCTCTGAAGACCAGACCTACCGGATGGAAAAAGATGAGTTAAATTTGGCAGGAACTGCCGAGGTGCCACTTACAGCATATCGTATGGGAGAAATACTCAAGACTGATGAACTTCCTTTGAAATACGTTGCTTTATCAAGCTGCTTTAGGCGCGAAGCAGGAGCTGCGGGCAAAGATACGTATGGCCTCTATAGAATTCATCAGTTCGACAAAGTTGAGCAAGTCGTCATCTGTAAAAACAACGTCGAGGAAAGCAATAAATACCATGAAGAAATCTTGGCCAACGCTGAAGCAGTCATGCAGGCGTTAGAGCTTCCCTATCGTGTTGTAAACGTGTGCACCGGAGACCTTGGAAGAGGCCAGGCGAAGAAATATGATATTGAAGCGTGGATGCCTTCACGAGGCAATTACTGCGAAACACACAGCGCTAGTAAATTTTATGAGTTTCAGGCGCGACGAATGAATCTTCGTTACAAAGACACCACCAGCAAAAAGAATGCCTTTTGCCACACTCTCAATAACACTGTCATCGCTTCGCCGCGGATATTGATACCAATTTTAGAACTTTACCAGAACTCTGACGGCTCAATGACAATACCCAAAGTGCTTCGACCTTACATGAATGATAAAGAAAAACTCATCTAAAATAGCCAAGATTTAATCTGATACTTCTTTTATAACCATCATTCAATCGCAAAAAGGGGGCTTATGCCAGTTCAGGTCTTGACTACGACGTTCTTTGTCGTCATTCAGACTTATCTTCTTGCCCTGTTTCTGCCAGCTGTTTCTGGTCGTTTGGCTCTATCTGTTTGACTATAATGCTTGTGGGGCCTTCCTGGTTGCTTCGCCATTTAGCGTCAAGCTCAGTACCAGCCTCGGCATCAGGCGCTTGCTCTTTTGCACCAGAAATATATCGCCATCTTTCTTTTAGCTTAGCAACCTCATTTTGAGAAATCTTGCGGGACCTTGATCTATCTCTGAGCCAACGAATTCGGAATCTTTCTCTAATCTGCGCCCGGAACTTCTCCTTTTCCTCCTCAGACAGATTAGCCATCTTCTCAATGATCTCCTCCCTTTGTTCTCGCAGTTCCGCTATTTCCTCATCCGAGAGATGTGGTCCTGCCATACGGTCGCCACGGTCAAGTAACGGTGTGCCCACACCATCTCTTACATTTCGGCTGTAACCTTGATCAGTTTCGGATGCCAATCTGATCTTTCGAATAAAAAAGCCAATCCCCAAAGCAGCAAGCAGTACTACAGCAACAACGATTACCAAGAAAACTATGTTTAACTGTCTCATTTCGCTCCCCTTACTAATCGCTTATCGCAGATTGCCAAATCCTCTACGCATTATGCCTATAAATCAGTTACTGCCACATAGGTCTTTTGATAGTCCAATACGACTTTTCAAAAAAATCATCCCCTCTTTTTCTCATTACTCGGTCCATCTTTTAATTTATGTCACTTCTTGCCGGCTTGGCAGAAGGATCCTTCAAAAGCGCAAGTCTAAATTAAAACAGAGCTTACGTCAACATATTTGTAATGATGGCTTATTGGCCTAAGCCTTTTATATTTAGCCACACAGTGTTACAACATAACTGCTTATACGCTGAGCAGAAATGTATGCGAGGAGCAATTTCCGTCGCAATAGCTGGAAGCATCCACGTCGCGTTTTGTGTACGCATTTGAGTTTACTAAAAAAGAAACGACAGATAGGGCTCCGAGTGAAATCCCTAAATTGAAAGGTGGTGATTATCGAAAAAATCATTTGACACCGCCGATAGTCACGGGCACAATATGAACCGTAGTTGGATAAGGGGCGAAGAACGTAGGTGTGGGAGGCTACCGTCCTAAGTTTCAAAATTGCGTTAAACAGACGAAAAGAATCGTCCCTTTGGATCTGGGACGTCTGGGGAAAACCAACGCTTATGTTATCGGCCCTATTACTTGTCCAAAGATGGGGGTAGGGTGAGTAAAAACAAATTATGTGCTCTTGATTCATTAAAAGAGTGTACGTGTACGTATTAACACAAGGATAGACGAGGATGACATATAGCCCTGTCTCGGAATATATAGAGGATCAAACTCACACTTGTCTGCCGAGAAAGGTAGCATTTAAGGTCTGCGCAGGTTTCGCTGGCACTATAACCTCATGTTTGCACCGTACGTGCAAAAGACAGCAAAGACAAACTGCCTTCAGAAATTAGCGTAGAATTGCCGATAAATCAAGGAGGTGGCTTCATGAACTTGGAACGAAGAAAACCTTCAGGCCGAGAAAAGGATCAAGCATCCATAAAGCTCCTGGAGAAGCTGCGAGAACAACTATATTCGTCCAATGTATCAACCATTCGCCAGAGTGCGTTCAATCTATCATGGATGCAGGAGGACGGATTAGACATCCTAAAAGAGGCTCTCTTCAGTGATGCGCTTCGACGCACAAAAAACGCGGCAGCGTATGGACTGCGAAAAATGCGAGGCCGGATGCGGAAGGCGGCCCTGGATGTCTTGTCGGCGGGTTCACGGCATTCCAAAAAAACTACAGCAGAGGCGTGCCAAAACGCTTTGCTGGTTCTAAAAAAGACTAAGTCGACTGCGAAGCGTCCATCTAAAAGAAAGCCACGGACAGGCAAAATCGGGATCAGGGAAATCGCCAGAGGCAAACATAAGAGGGAAACGCATGGGGTAAGAAACCAAAGGAACCGCTATTCAAAAAGATAAATAGGTCAAAGTTCGGTGTCGCCACAATAGAGCTTGTGGGCTTATTTTATATGATCAAATTCTTTTGCTTTTGTCTGCATCGGAGCCACGAGCACTTGTAGCCAAAACAGCATCCTACAGAATATGGGGCATTTACTTCTGTGGAGCTCTGTCAGACAATTGCGTATCGGTCAGTTCCAGTGATTCACAAATCGTGATCAAATGAATGTTATTCCGCATTTATTGCGGTATTGGGCCGGATTAACAGCCCCGTATCCCTGCCATAGCAGCAGCAATATCCGCAAATTGAACCATGAGCAGGATTCCACGTGCCGTTTGCAAAGACAGTTGCTTAATTGGGCACGTTTTACAAGGTAGTATCGATTGATTTGTACATACATGGTAGCGTAGGAGCAAAAAACAATGATGGTTAGAAAAGTGAAAGTAGCTGCACTTTTTCTAAAGATTGCAGCAGTGACCGGATATGTCATCATAGGACATGTACAGCAGATATCGGCAGACGAGAGTCTGAGCTTCGACAGAGAAACACCCGTCGTTAGGGTCTACCAAAAGACTCATAAAGCAGTCGTGAACATCTCAGGCGAGCGTTTGGTTGCTGTGCCTGTTGGACCCCGATTCGACTGGCCTGACATGTTCGACCATTGGGGGCCGGTATTCCAGGAACAACTACCGGTACTCGGCTCGGGAGTTGTTGTTCATGAAGATGGCTACATCATCACAAACGCACATGTTACAAAAGGCACAGAGAAGATCAGAGTTGCGTTTAGCGATGGCCGGGAGTTTCCAGCAAGAGTAGTCAGCGAGGATGAAAGCACGGACTTAGCCGTTCTTCAAATTACAACCAGCGAGAAACTGCCATTTATTCGTCTCGGCCGAAGTCGTGACCTGATGATAGGTGAAACAATGATAGCCATTGGTAATCCGTACGGCTACTCACACACGCTCACAACCGGCGTGGTAAGTGCGGTGGAGCGAGATATCAAAATAGAGGAAGGATTCTGGCTACGTGGATTGATTCAGACAGATGCGCCGATCAATCCCGGCAACAGCGGAGGGCCATTACTTAACATCAACGGTGAATTGATTGGCATCAATAGCGCAATTAGAGCAGAGGCAGAGAATATAGGCTTTGCCATACCGGTCGACGCGCTTGCAGAAAACCTTCAGCACATGTTTCTGCCCGAAGGAATGCGTCGGATTTGGCTGGGATTAGCTGTAGGCCAAGTCGAGAGGCGGTATGGAGACACTGGACTGGTTGTAGAATCAGTGAGCAAGGGAAGTCTTGCCGAGAGCAAAGGTATGTCTGCTGGATGTATGATACTCGAGGTGGACGGGCAGAAACCCACAAGCGTTATTGACTTTTACATAAAGATCGGTAAAAAGAGAATCGGACAGCAAATAAAGATCAGATACATGCCACCCGGAGCTTCGAAAGACAATAGCCGATTCGTTGATATAAAGTTGTTAGAAAGGCCACTACCAGATGGACAGAGACTTGCCAAAGAGTTCTTCCAAATGGAAGTATCAGAACTGAGTGAGCGTATAGCCAGGAAATTTGGCTTTGCCAGAGCATATCCGGTCTTGATCATCAACGATTTAGAAACGCAAGGAATAGCTGCAAGGCAAGGACTTGAGCCGGGCGATCTTATCCTGCAGATCAACAAAAGAACCGTCCGTAATATAAGGGAGCTCTCACTGGAAATGGAGAACGTCACGGAAGGTGATATTATTGAGCTACGGATACTGCGCATCACAAGCGGAATATTCGGTGAAGTGCGACGTCGGCTCGTGGTCGAGTTGAAGGCGCAAAGTAAAAAAGAACAAGATGTTCTACTTTAATAAGGGCGGTTTCAAACTGATAAGCCAACCTTCAATCAGTTCAAACTCAGAGGCGTTATTTTTGGTCAGCCGGTCCCGATGAATGACGGCATAACAAAGAATGCAATCTGGGTTCGGTCATCGAAACAAAATTTCAGAACTCATACAGCACAAAGCAAGTCAACAACGAGGGTATCATCATTGTCTAATACCAATTGTGCTTGATATTTGCGCCTTTGTCATTTCGACCATAGCCCCCGTGTCTTCTGTCGAAGACAGAAACGGGGGCGAAGTGGAGAAATCTATTAAAAAGCAGACCTGTCCCGAGCCAAGCCGAGGGATTTCTCGACTCGCCCCCCTGCTTTCTTGCGAAGGCAAGAAGGGGGGCTCGCTCGAAATGACAAGAATAAACGCATTGATTATTCACAATCAGTATAAGCCAGCAACTTTATAGACAGTGAACAAAGAAAGATTTGCTCAGGGTGTACCGGAATTGTCGTTAAACCGCGCTGTGCTACCTAATGTTGTAAGCGTTTAGAGAAGGAAGTTATCTTTATCACGTTCGGCCGTGTCACCATGCACGCCAAGACCATTTGTATATTATTCCATCACGATCCGTCCAAAACCAAAAGGTTCCGTATTTTGGAGAAGTGGAGGGAGCTGACGCTACTTGGTTAGGCGACTCAGGAGATATCACAGAACTCCAGACATATATATTTCCGCCCCGTTGGTTATCTAATATCAATTCCGGTGTACCCCAACTGGCAATTAGCTCCGAAAAATGCGCGCCTTTCCACGTATCGACGACCTTATTCATTTTCGGATAATCCATGCAGCCAGCCAAAGCTAATAGAACAAGTAAACATACAAGTTTTCGCATCTATTTACCTCTGCTGTATTGTAACTGCGACTTCCAGCAACGTGTTATGGAGTAGAGGACTGAGACGACCAGACAGCCAGCAACCAGCTCTAACACAACCCCACATCTGTCCTCCTTTCGCTGCCAGCGGGACTATAATACTAATAAATATTATATCGTCTTGCGCTCAAAAAATCAAGTAAAAAGCCGCGAGGGATCGGGATGACAGAGGAAAATCATGTCCCTCTATAGAAGATAATGTTCAAAAACCAAAGATTGTTATCAGAAATTTAAAAAGGCAATGGATAGCCCTAACACGCTTAGTCCTATAATTTTAGATTTAATTAAATAACCACTTTATAAACCATAAAAGTCTATTTTTCAGAGCCAGAAATGAAGGCTCTAAATTATTCTGAACATTATGAAAAATGCAAAAAAAACTTCTCTTTGAAAATGAACCGTTCCTCCCCGACAGAAATTCGGGGCATTCTGATTAATATTCGTAAAGACAAATTGTCTCGAAAAGCATAAGATGTATCATTGTATCTTTATATCTCATTCATCTGAACCGTTTAATCGTTTCGTTTAAAGTTGTATCGCACGGCAGGGAGTAAGGAAATATAACCATTCGGCAATCACTCTATCATTGAATATCGCTGAAGCTGCCTTGCTGTAAAGCTCCAACTGTTGACGATAAAGTTGCGCGCGCTCACGAACCTGTGCGGCGGTGACATTATCCGTTTTGAAATCTACTACAACCAAACCCTGCGGGGATCGAATGAGCAAGTCAATGACTCCCTGAACAATAATCGTATCTCGTACCTCGTATCTCACATCCCGCTGTAGGCGCAAATTTTTCCATTGCGAAGCTGGTAATGAAAAAGTAAACGGCCACTCACGCCGAACGATATTTCGCTTATCAAGAACCAACTGACCAAGGTCGCTATCAAAAAATGCCATTATTGAAGTTGCGCAGACATGTTCAGCAATATCTCCTGCTATAGCACCTTCAGCAACGAGTCTCTTTTTGATATCTTCTATCTTTTTTTCGGTTACAAAGCCGGTCAGATCAAGTTGAGAAATGACAATATGTGTAGCAGTGCCAATTAATCGGGCTGTAGCAGAACTGGCCAGAAAACGCTTCTCACCCGAAAAAGCAACAGGCTGACGATCCAGAGCCTGTGAATAATCGAATCTTACGTACTCGTCACTTCGATGAGTCAACTGCGTCACCGAGCTTTTGGCAGGCAAAAGCGACGCACCAGCGAATCGGTAGCTCCAGGCTAAAGAATTTTCTAGTCTTGAAAGCAGTTCTGTTTGTGCTGGTTTACTATATGAGCTTTTGAAAAGCTGGATTTTTCTCGGGGACTTCTCAGACCTTAAACCAAGCACATAATTCGACAACCCTTCAATTTCAGCCTGTCCATGGAGCTTGAAATTAAACAGGCCATCGTACTTTGCTATTCGCCCCAAATTTGTATCGAAGGCATCGTGTAAGACTTTTTGATCCGACAATCCGTAGAGCAGCCACTGCAGAGGGTTTTGGCAATCTCGAAGTTGCCAGTGAGGAATTGGCTCGCTGCTGAAGAAAAAACCGTCAGTGATAATTTGCGCGCAGTTGGTTCGCTTCTGAGAAGCCGTCAAAATTAGTCTGTCTTTAGCTCGAGTTGTAGCAACGTAGAGAATGCGCATTTCCTCAGCTAATGCAGTCGACAACTTTTTATCCGCGACGACTTCGTGTGCAAGAGAGCGTAGTTTGCTGTTGGAAACACGGTCGATGATCTGCATGCCGAGTGCACCATCAGTATCAGCGATTATATCAGCGTAGATATCCCGCTTGTTAAAGGCAGTTTGAAGCTCAGCTAAGAATACAACGGGAAATTCGAGGCCCTTGCTCTTATGCACGCTCAAGATACGAACGGCATTTCCTGCCGCGTTTTCAGGTTCTGCCGGTGACCAATCCTGGCCTGTCTCGAGAAGTCTTTCGATGAACCGGACAAAACGAGTAAGTGATGGCGTTGCGGCACTTGTGGCAAAGCCCTCAAACTGAATGGCCCTGTCGTGTAGTTTGAGAAGATTGGCTCTGCGTGCCTGGCCGTTGGGCAAAGCTGAGACGATAGATAAATACCCACTTTGCCGATATATCTGCCAGATGAGTTCTGCAAGTTCGCCGCGACGGGCATCAGTCCGCCACTTTTCAATCTGGGCAAGTACATCTCTTAGTCTGTCAGACAACGTCTTGTCAGGCGCATCGTCACAATACTGATTAACACAGTTGTAAAAATTTGTGGAGTATCCATTTGCCCTGCTGTGCAGTCTTATCCTGGCCAGATCAGTATCACTAAGGTTGAAGAACGGACTTCGTAACACCGCTGCCAACTCGATGTCACGCTGTGGGTTATCAAGGACTTTGAGTAAAGCTATGACATCGCTGATTTCAGTTGTCTGAAAGTACCCTGCTGTGCTCTGGCAGCTCACAGGTATACCTGCCAGGCGAAACACTTCTACATAGTCATTAGCGCTTCTAACCAGAGAGCGCATCAAGACAACAATGTCACGATATTGAACGTCTCGCAGGCAACCTTGCGTTTCGTCATATATCTGTAGCTGATTCTTTCCAGATTCAGCTCCGACCATCTTGCGAATTTGCTGGGCGATAAAAGCCGCCTGACGCTGGCGTTTACTGATAACATCCCACTCTTCGCTGGCTTCGGAAGTGTTCGACTTTTCTTCCTGCAAATCTTCTTTTGCGTCAGTCTCATCAAGTATGTGAAACTCGACAACACACTCGCTACCGCTGCTCGGCTGGCTGGAAAGCTCAGCACCGCGGGCCGGTCTGAGTTTCGCTGAATCATCGTAATCAATCTTAGCGAAAGAAGACGTCATAATGCGTGAAAAAACCGCGTTGACAAAATCAAGGATGCCTTTTGCAGAGCGAAAATTCTTATTCAGGTCAACACGCAATCCATCAGGTGCGTTTCCTGAATCAACAGACGCCAATTGAAGGTTGTTTGCGAAGATTTCCGGCTCTGCTCCTCGGAATGCGTAGATGCTCTGTTTTATATCGCCGACGGCAAAGACGTTACCTTTTGAACTGAGCATCTTCAGGATCGCCTGCTGGACCGGGTTAATATCCTGATATTCATCGACGAATATGTATTTGTACCTCCTGCGAAGCATCAGAGCTGTCTCAGCAGGCGTCAGTTCGTCTGTTGCAGGATCAGTCCGGCTCAAGAGCTTAAGAGCGTGGTGCTCAAGGTCAGCGAAATCCAGACAATTGAGAGAGCGCTTGGCCTGAGCATAGAGTTGGTTAAACTTCTTGACAAGTTCAATGAAGACCCGTGTCTGCAGACTTACCCCAGTGCCTATTCTATCGAGATAGTCAGGGTTCAGAATAGCCAGGTCATTGAGGTCTTTTAAAGCTGAAGTTGCTTTTTTAACAGTGCTCCTGACAAGCTCAGCGATGGGTTGCTCCAAAGCTTCAGGCTTATAAAACCTGGGCAATTTGCGAAACATCTGCACCTGTTGAACACAGGCATCCCAGTCCCCTCGCTGCAAATGCTCAATACATTGTTTAACAGGCTCTATAAAATTACGCTCAAATCTCTCGCTCCAGCCTGTGTCGACTCCTGCATTTTTACAGATGTTCTCGACGTGACAGAGACGGCCTAAGGCATGCTGGAGTCTGTCGGCAACAATTTGCTTTTGCTTCTGGCCCAGGTCGGTTGCGAAGAGACCGGCGGCTCTGGCCAGCAGAAAAGCCTTATCGCACCAGCTTTGACGTGAGACGATACCATCTAAGAAATCACTAAGCTCTATCACTTTAAAGAGAAAACCGTCATTCGTGCGCAGGTCCCGTCGCCATAATAGTTGCTCAAGTGCGGGCACCAAATTGCTTTGCTGCCAGGCCCACTCGATGGTTTTATCAAGAACCTCGCCTTTGAGCAGCCTCGCTTCATCAGCGTCGATCACACGGAAAGTCGGATCGAGGCTGAGCTTATAGAAATACTCGGTGATAAGACGTTTGCAGAAAGCATGTATCGTGCTTATATCGGCTGCCTGAAGCAGTACAAGCTGCTGGCGAAGATGTGGATCAGCGGTTTGTATAAACGCAAGCCTCAACTGTTCCGCGATGCGCGCACGCATTTGCTCCGCAGCGGCGTCGGTAAACGTCAATACCAGTATGCTCCAGACATCAGGACATGTGTATTTGTCAGATACAATGCTCGCGCATCGGCCTGAAAGGACCGCTGTCTTGCCTGTACCGGCTGAGGCGGCTACAAGAACGTCACTTCCCCGAGCAGTGATTGCCTGCTTTTGCTGATCTGTCCACTCAATCCTCTTCTGAGCCATTAGGCGGGTTTATCCTTTCAAGGACTTGAAGTTTATTGATCGGCTGTACAAAGTTGTAATCATTTATCTGCCAATCGAATCGACAAACCGAATTATAATCACAATATTTACAAGGAGAATCACCACGGAGCTGATATGGTTGAACTTGAATATTTCCAGAGAGCATTTCTTCAGTCAATTGGATAATTTTGTTCTCAGTAAATTGTAGCAGGGATTCGAAATGAACCGGTCTCAGGGACGCGCTTTTACCATAATCACCGTATTGCGCATCCTTGGAAGTTACGCGAAAGCTATAGAAACGGCTCCAACCCGAACTTAACGAGTTATCCAAAAGCGGAAAAAACTCTCCGTTGAATATACCCCTTGCTTTATACAAGAAACTATCCTGGGTCCGTGAAAGCTCAGTTAGTGTAGTCCCGGTCGGAGCCACTTGAATCGGCATGAAGAATGCTCCCACCGCATCATCTATTTGCAAACGATCCGCGCTGCGAACAGCCAGTATGTAAGCTGGCAGTTGGATATCCAGACCGTGATAGAAGCGTGACCAACTGAAAGACCGGCCTTTGAGTTTGTAGTCGAAAATCACAGCGATTTTCTTGCCATCTATCTCGGCAATATCAAACCGATCAATCTTGCCATCCAAAGACAACAAGCGACCACTGCCAAGCGGAAGCTCATACCTGCCAAGTATCTCCTGCGTCCCTTTGACATCGCCGAACGAAACCTCCGAGTATTTCGGTCTAAAATTGCCTGCACGCGCCATCTGGGCAACAGCTAAAACACAGTCCTCAAGCACCTGAGCAGATGAATTTATAATGTACATATTGTGCGCCGAATGGCGCGCAAAAATCGATATAAAGGGATGCTCACTAACAAGCTTCAGTACTTCTTCTCGCAGAACGCTTAAAAGCTGCTGGTCCCCAACGACGGCGATGTCTTGTCTCTGCGCGTTGAGTCGCTTTAACAAAGCATCAAGGACAAGATGATAAAAGGCACCTACATCCAAGGGTTCGAGTTTGAATTCCTGTCGTTTTTTTAGCTCCAGTACATATCTGGCGAAATATTTATAAGGACAAGCAGCAAATATCCCCAACTTTGTAACTGAGCTTCGTATTTTTTTGCCGAAGAGCTCCACCAGCAAGTTATTGTCAAGGCTTGCCTTATTATCATAAGCTATAGCTGAAGCCACAGTACCTGCTACATCGCCAAGCTGCTTATCCGAGCGAAGCTCAGTCAGTAATGCAACAAGGTCACTATCTGGCTTCGATTGAGAATGTGGGGCATCTCTTCCAAGCTGATAACAGAGCAAATCAAGAAGCTCGATCTTATTATAAATCTGCTCGATGTTAAACTCATCGGACCCGATCAGTTGTTCCTGCAGATTTTCAAACAGCGACTCGAGCTCGTCTACGAACTGTGAGCGAGTAACTGTACCGCCCTGCTCATCGACCGCAGGATATATGACATACAGGATTTCAGATGGCCGAGTGAACGCTATGTAGGCCAGATACTGCCGCTCAGCAAGCGCCTGACTCGTTGTTGGAGCCAACGAAAAATCTGCAGATTCGGCGACAGCACGATCGTCATCGGTCAGGATACTGTCAAAACTAACAGGGACGGGAAACTGTTTCTGGGTCGCACCAACAAGAAACACCACTCTCAAATCAGGATGTCGACTTCGCTCGATAGAACCGACTAGCACCTGATCCAGAGTCGGTGGAATCAGAGCCAAGGTTAATTGCGAAAGAGCAGAATTGACGACTGCACAATAGTCTTGCGCTGACATGATCTGCCCCGCAAAAGTTTCGACGAGTTCATCAAATATGTCCAATAACCTGTCAAAGAATTGTCGGTGCTGCTGAGCAATCTCATAATCTCCAACTTGGACCGCTTCTTCGGTCCAGTTCTGCAGGGTCTGACGCACATTCAAACTATCGAGAAAAGCAAAAACAGCATGAGTAAACTGCTCGGCACTTATCGCCTTTACGCTACCTTCATCCATATATAGCGCATGTCGCAGTTCAAGCAAAGGTTCAACTGCTTTTTGTCTTATTTGTTCGACCTGTTGGTCATTAAAATCCCGGCTATCCTGGCCCGCAAACTGCCATGGTTGAGAGTCAATCCAATCATTAGTAGTTACGCCAAATGCAATACAGTAATTCTCTAAAAGGTCGACATCGCAGCGCTCAATCGGAACAAGATCGGTTTTAAGAAAAGTGAAAATATCGTTATGTGAAAAGCCGCCAATTATCACCTCAAGGGCTGAACAAACAAGCTGAACAACAGGATGCTGGCTCAATGGTTTTGGTTTATCGATAAAAAATGGAATACGGTAATCTTCAAAGTATGCACGTATGTAATGCTGGTAGGCCTCGATATCGGAGGCGATAACGGCAATGTCACGATATCTATAGTCCTTTTCTCTGACCAATTCAAGTATCCGTCTTGCCACGAATTGGACTTCAGCGCGCCTGTTTGGTGCAGATATTAACTTTATGCCGTTCGATGTTTTTGACTTCGGTTCGGTTGGCTCGAAGATATTTTTCTCAACATGAGCAAGCTCGGGACATGATGCAAATCTAAATGCCTTATCCAGGATAACAGGTTCAACCAAAGGTAGCTTCAGTCCTTTTACAAGCTCGACGAGGTCGGCGTATGTCCTGTTTATGACGCTGAACAGACTCGCAGGTTCGAAGGCTAGCGTCTGTGGTGCTGTTAGATTAACAATATATGGGTCAAGGCATAACGCGATCTGGGCATCTGCAACCGTCTTCAATAGCTCGGCAAGTATCGCAAGCTCAGCAGAGGTGAAGCTGGAAAAACCATCAACCCACAACTTCGCACCTTTGATAAAATCAGCTCCTGCTATAGCTTGACAAGCACGAGTTAACTGGACATTAGGATCAACAAATTTACCCTCGATGAAACTGAGATACTCTTGAAGAATAAGATGTAAGTCGGCAAATTTTAACGCAGCTAAACTCTGCTGGTCACCTTCATCAAGCTGCGCCAGCAATTGCTTTATATCTTCGGGAGTTTTAGCGTATTGATGCAATTCCGTGATTGTTCCAGCTATCTGATGAGCAAGACCCGGATGCTCTGCAGATGAGCCAAAAACTTTGAGCTTCCTCTGGATTCTCCGCAGGATCCTATGGACGATCATTTGCTGGCCGATTCGTGAAATTGCAGGCCGGGCTGTCTTGTTGCCGAGCAGTAAGAATCGCAGACGGTCAAATGAAAGCACATGCAATCTGCTATAGCCGGCAATTCTCTCATCCGCCAGAATAGCCCGCTCAGCCTGATAAGTAGCCTGTTCCGGAACCAAAAAAAGCAATGTTTGATCTTCGGCAGGCTCCAAAAGCGCGTTTACTATGGCTCGTATGCAATAACCGGTTTTGCCTGTACCGCTTCTGCCAAGAATAAACTGAACCGCCATTAGGAAATTCCCCAATCTAAGATCACTACCTCGCTACCTTTTACCACAATCAGTGGTTGTTTTCAATTAAGCATATTGGTTAGAATATTTAATTGTGTTGTTGCAAAAATAATTGTAAAAGTTGCTCAATGTGAATTTAAAAAAGGCTCATATTAGATAGGCAGATAAAAAGAGATTCATAGGCGCGATATGCTTGGAGTATTTTTCGGTCAGGGTGAAGTCTTAGTAATCGTTATCATTACCGCCGTGGTGGTTTTTTCCCTGGTTCGCCGACGAAAACATCGATAGGTTTTTGCTCCCACAATAGGCTAAGGCCCTATTTCATTCGGTCCAATTCCTCCTGGTTCTGCGCTGCTTTAGCAGACTTCTGTGTTTCTTCTCTTGCAATCGTCGCTCGCGAGCATACGGAGGCACCTTCGTTTTTTTACGGACAGGTCTTGTTTTCAACGCCTCCTGGAGCAACTGCTGTAGTCTCTCCGTAGCAGCCTTGCGATTTGCCTTTTGGGTTCGGAACTTCTGCGAGACGACTCTTAGAACGCCATTCTTGTCTGCCCGTGTTGCCAGATGCGAGAGTACGCGCTGTTTTTGCCACTCAGACAGGCTCGGGCTGCTAGACACATTGAAAAACAATGTTATCCGGGTATTGAGCTTGTTGATATTCTGCCCACCCGGACCACTGCTGCGAGAGGCCTTGAAGACAAGCTCATCTTCATAAATACAAGTATTTTTGGCTATGTGAATCACTGTTTTAATTTTTTCTGATCGCTTTCTTCAAATACATTGTAGGCCCATAACAAATATGATAGTAACCGTATGATTGGCTCGCAACCTTTTAACTTGAATAGGCATCAAAGAACTCGTATCATTAGCAACTCGACATCGTTTAATGCAATAAGTAACGGTTCTCGATCTTACTATTTAGGGAGGCAAGAAATGGAAATGAGACAAGCACTTACAAAGAAAGTGATGGCAGCTTTGCTTGGAACCCTGGGGCTCTTGGTGCTGGTAGCAAGCACCCATTCCGGCTCTACGATTGCGGACGAACAAAGCTCCGGACAGGATAATGAAGATCTACGAGCTGGGAAGAATTTCATCCAGACTAAGGTCTATAGCGCGGAGGAAGATGAGCAAATCTTGAAGCTGTTTGTCGGCCTGCGGGTTGCCGATGTCTCTGATGGAATGGATAGAGCAGGCCTGGCTAATATTGGACTAATGTCACCAGAAATCCACGCCGCCTGGAAAGACACCACGCACTTCACACACCGCTTCATTGGCATCGCGATAACAGTTCGATACGTGCCGACAAATAAACCGCCGGCTCAGCTAAAGGATGTCGAAGCCTTCGACCGTTGGGTCGGCAACTGGTATACCAACCTGTCTTCGGAACCATTCACACCACTTATTC
>CAYSPM010000046.1:0-4681 GCA_964432925.1 uncultured Pirellulales bacterium
GATGGTAACAAGGACTCATATCTTGCCAGGCCCGACATCGTCGAAGAAGTTAAGCAGCAGCACAAGTTAGGCTCGATTATTACTATATGCTGGCATGCGGTGCCGCCAACGGCTGATGAGCCGATCACCTTCCAGCCGAAAAAGGGTGAGCCTGCATTGGAGAAGCTCGCAAGCGTGCAGGGTCAACTGACGGATGAGCAGTTCAAAGATGTACTCACACCGGGAACAGATCTGCACAAACGCTGGTGCGCACAGGTCGATACGATAGCTGGGTTTCTGAGGCAGCTTCAGGATGCGAACGTTCCGGTGCTGTGGCGGCCTTACCATGAGATGAACGGCGAATGGTTCTGGTGGGGCGGCCGGCGAGGAGAATACAGCACTAAGGCACTTTACCGTCAAATGTTCGATAGGTTCGTAAATCATCACAAACTTAATAATCTTATCTGGGTCTGGAGCGTGGATAGGCCGAGCACGCCAAGAAGGCAGTTCGCTGACTATTTTCCTGGCGGTGAATACCTCGACGTCGTCTCATTGGATGTTTACGGTAGCGACTTTAAGCAATCCTACTACGATGAGCTGCTCAAGCTGGCGGATGGCAAACCGCTTATCCTTGGTGAGGTTGGAAATCCGCCATCGCTAAAGGTCCTTGAGGAGCAGCCGAAGTGGGCATTGTATGTGATCTGGGCTGAGATGGTTCGGATGACCGAGCAGGAAACGCTGAAAACCCTGGTCAATGATCCGCGCGTGCTTAGCCTGGACGATGCTGCTTATCACAAGGTAATAGCGCCGTTCCGGGCTGCGTGCGGCCTGCCTCCATTAGGACCAGCCCAGACGCAGCACGCGCAATGAATTCCTTGAGTGAGATTGACATGGGATGAATAAAAATAATAGCTGCCTGAGAAATCATCGGCAAGATTGTGTTTGCAAGGCAAGCTTCTATACAGGCTATTAGTAATGGAGAAAAATCATGAAAAAAACAATCCAGCTCACAGCGATTATCTTTATAGCGCTATTGTTTCTGCAAAATATCTATGCACAACAAACAGCAGAGAAAAAAGAATATCGCCAATGGTGGAACGAAGATTGGCCAAGACCTCAAAAGAATCCTCTGGCAAAGAAACTTCCCCTTGTAAAGGTGAGAGGAAATAAATTTGTTGATTCACAGGGTAAAACGATTTTGTTTCGGGGATTATCGATTTCCGATCCCGATAAGGTCGAAAATCAGGGGCATTGGAATAAGCAGCATTTTGAAAAAGTCAAGGAAATGGGCGCAATGATTGTCCGTATTCCGGTTCACCCTATTGCATGGCGAGAGCGTACGCCGGCAAATTACCTGGAGCTGCTCGATCAGGCGGTCCAGTGGTGCACGGAACTTGAGATGTATGTCATAATCGACTGGCATAGCATCGGTAATTTGAAGATGGAACTTTTCCAGAATCCGATGTATAACACAACCCAGCGTGAGACGTACGAATTCTGGCGTACGATTGCTAGGCATTTCAGTGGAAACAATACGGTTGCATTTTACGAACTTTTCAATGAGCCGACAATCTACAGGGGGCAGCTCGGCAGGATGTCGTGGAGCGAATGGAAAAAGTTAAATGAAGATATGATCAGTCTCATTCGTGCATACGATAAAGAAACAATACCCCTGGTAGCGGGATTTGATTGGGCGTATGACCTGACACCGCTTCACATCGACCCGATTCAGGCAGAGGGAATTGGATACGTGACGCATCCTTATTCGAATAAAAGGTCAAAACCGTGGGAGCCTAAGTGGGAGGAGAATTTTGGATTCGCAGCGGACCGCTACCCCGTTATCGCGACCGAGTTTGGATTTATGCTGCGTAAAGGGCAAGAGGTAGAAGACGACGACTACCCAAAGGTTATTATAAGGTATCTTGAGAGCAAGGGGATCGGCTGGATTGCGTGGGTGTATGACCCCCAGTGGCATCCTCAAATGTTGGAATCGTGGGATACGTATGAACTTACAGGAGGCGGCGAGTTTTTCAAACAGGCTATGCATGGTGAAATAACAAAATAACAACCTGCAGAAAAAACTTGATTAAGAGCAACCTAAGATACATTATCCGACTCTGAAATAGTCCGTAGTGTGTGGCTCTGCACACCAAAATTATTTGAATGCGGAATCCAACCGAGTGCCGTTTCTAAAAAGAAACTGTCACTTTTGTCATTCCTGCGAAAGCAGGGTACGTGTTCGGGATTGCTGGCAGATATTGGCAAGTATAGGCGTTACTTGTCAGCAGCGGATGACAGATTTTACAGAATATATCAGCCCCTGCCTGTCTCTCGCTGCGCAATCCGGCTAAACACGTACCCGCCTGAAGGCGGTAGTAGTTGACTTTTTTGAACGTGCTATCTTTCTTCCAGCCGGTACAACGCGTGGATTCCGAAATCTACTGAATTAATGTTACAGTCGCCATTAATATCACTAGCGACACTGGTTTTGAAGGCTGGCTCTCCGAAAAAATTAGGATTTGCTTATTTACATCCTGTCGAAACATGCTCCTTTATTGGCAATATCACCACCGGGCGAAGATCCACTGCCGACTAATATCGGGCTGAGAAACAAGTCCTCAGTGTCTCCATCTTTCCACCGATCACGTAGATGCGATTGTCCACTACCAAAGAGAGGTGATCGTCCAGCGAAACCGGAAGGGGATCGCGTACATACCAGGTATCTGTAGCGGGATCGTAAACATCGACCTTGTTGCTATTCCACATACCCAGAGACCGGCTGCCCTTCATCCCACCGATGAGATATATCTTGCCATTGATAATAGGGGCGGCACTGCTGTATGGGAATGCACGAGCCCGATTGGCTGCCAAGGGTTGACAGGAATCAAGATCCCACTGACCTGTCTGGAAGTCAAAGATCATCACCTCGCCTGTTATTCTTTCCTCGTCCGGAAGGTACCCGCCGATCAGGTACGCCTTATTACCCACCGTTGCCACAGCGAACATTTGCACGTTTTTTGGAATACTCGTGACGCTGCGCCAACTGTTTGTGGCAGGTTTGAAAGCCTCAACGACCTGATAGGTAATACCCGCGGTCCAGTAGCCGCCTCCAAAGAGGTATATCTCGCCTTCATAGACCGTCGCAGGTGCCGCTGTCACGAGAGTTGGCTTGCGAGCGCGGGACCTCCATGTATTGGTGGCCGGATTGTACTCCTCTACAAAGTTAAGTTCGCCGTGCTCCCAGTTCGACCCCAGTTGTCCGTGGGCGCCGAAAACATACAATTTCCCGTCTACGACCGCCCCGGTCAGTTCCTCGACACCGTAACCCGAATTGTGATTATTGTCTGCTCGACTCGCCCACATGCCGGTGTTGGGGTCAAACATCTCGGTGGACTTCAGGTCACTCCCGCCCTCCTCGTTGCCCCCAAACACGTATATCTTCTCATCAATGACGCCACCTGTGAACTGATCCCTCTCGATCAACATCGGCGCCTCAACCTGCCATTCGACTCTTGGCACACATGCAGCATCTTGCGGTGCCTGGTTACAGTCCACGAGCCAATTCTGAGTAATCAGGGCAATATCCAACAGGTCCACGCGACAGTCCTTGTTCAGATCACCTACCAGATCGTACAGACAATCAGAAGCAGGCGAAGTTCCGGTTAACACAAACGCAACCAGTAAAACAACCTTGAACATCTTCATACTGACTTTCTTTATCATTTCCTTCTCCTTTTTTATTAACACACAACTGTCGGTTTTTTCATGGGCCGAACCGCCTATGGGCATGGCTCACAACCCTTTTTGTTATGGCGAATTGTCCTCCAGCCAATGCAAACACAATATCGCAACATCTATCCGATCCACATTGTAATCGCCTTTTATATCACCGACTATCATAATCCCGCATAAAATCTAGCCCTAATCTCTGGGTGTTGCATTTGGCTATTTTGGTCTTTTGGCTTTGACGAAAGATTTGATTTTGGCGGGCGTTAATGTGTTGAGGACGTCTTTTTTTGTCACCCAGCCACGACCGGCGGTTGCGACGCCAAATTGCATAAGGTCCAGGCCGTCAGTGCTATGGGCGTCGGTGCCAATCACCAATTTAACGTTAGCTTCAATTGCCATTTTGCAGTGAACATCTTTTAAGTCCAGACGATAAGGATTTGCGTTTACCTCAAGGGCGGTATGAGTCTGAGCAGCGTGATTGATCACAGCCGAGATGTCTATATCCATCGCTTCTCGCTGTCCGATGAGTCTGCCAGTAGGATGGCCGATACAGTTTACGTAAAGATTGTCCATCGCCTTGAGGGTACGCATTGTTACCTTTTCGCGCGGGCTGCCCAAGCCGGAATGGATAGAAGCTATCACAAAATCCAAGTCCGCGAGCAATTTATCGTCAAAATCAATTGAACCATTGGCAAGTATATCGACTTCCGTTCCGGCGAGGATTGTTATGCCTTTTAGTTCTGCATTGATTTTGTGAATTTGCTTGATTTGGTCGGAAAGTTGTTTCGGGGTCAGACCATTTGCAATTGCGGAGGATTTTGAGTGGTCTGTGATGCAGATGAATTTATAACCGAGCTCTTTTGTAGCTTCAACAAGCTCGCCAATATCATTTGCGCCGTCGGAAGCAACTGTATGAACGTGGAAGTCTCCCTTTATATCGTCGAGGCCAATTAGTTCAGGTAGAGTGTGTTTC
>CAYSPM010000046.1:4781-7886 GCA_964432925.1 uncultured Pirellulales bacterium
CCGGCGGTACGACACGGACATCAACCTGCACAGGTGTAGTTGAAGTTGCAATGATGGCTGAGCTTTTTGTAGGGCCTGCAGCGAGGGTTCGCTCGACGAAATCCGCGTTTGTAAAAGACTCGATGATTTGCTTAGCTGGCAAATCTTTTTTGGTTTTGTGTTTGCCAGTGGTGACAAGTATGTCGACGTCGCCGATAGTTTCAGCGCAGCGGCGAAGTGACCCTGCGGGCCGGATTCTGTCAATACCAGGTAGGCCCTGAAGGAATGCAGCAACCATATCGGCAGCTTCTGTAGCCTGGTCGAGACGAATTCGGCCGGTTGACTTTTCAAGAAACTCAATTCCTTTTGCGATTGCAGCAGCTTTTTTCTGGCCAAAGCCAGGAAGCTCTGCGACGGAACCATTCCGAAGCGCAGCTTTGAGCTGGGTTATATTTGTGACGTTTAGTTTTTCATAGACTGCCTTTGTTCCTTTCGGCCCCATTGTCGGTATTGTAAGCAGCTCAAGCAACGATTGAGGGATTTTATTAAGCAGCTCCTGGTACGCTGTAATGTTTCCTGTCTTTATGAACTCTTCGATTTTTGCAAGGCTCGACTTGCCGATGCCCGGCATATTTGCGAGATCGCCGGTAGCAAGTAGAGCCTCGATATCGGTGGGTGTATCACCGATGATTCTGGCGACCTTGCGATAGCTATTGATGCGGAAACGATCCTCGCCGAGGATTTCCATAATGTTGGCCATTTGGTCGAAAAGTTCACTTAAAACGGCGTTCTTCATAAAGCAAATTATATCCACGTAAAAGATAAATCAAAGTGGCAACCCATTTATATTTTTCAGTTGGTCTTGGTTCTTTTTTAGGGCGAGTTTTAGATTTATCTTGGTTTGATTTTTAATATTTGTAGTCTATCGTCGCTGCTTAAAAGTCATTTGCTTTCAGAGCAGTACTACGATATTGTATATCGAAAGCCGGTAAGAAAGGAAGACTATGAAGAAGTGTCCATTTTGTAAAGAAGAGATTCAAGACGAGGCTATTAAGTGTCGGTATTGCGGCGAGTTTTTGGAAAAAACGGATAAAAAGGTGGTAAAATGGTATCATAGTAACTGGACAATTATAGCTGGGATTTTGTGTGTTGGGCCGCTTGCTTTACCTTTGGTATGGTTTAATCCACGGCTTAGCGCGACTACGAAAATCGTTGTCAGTTTATTTGTGATAGTGGGTACGATTTTACTGTGTTATGCGACGGTGGCGCTGTATGTACACCTCTTGGAACAGGTAGGGGAGATGGGTTTATATTAAAGCGATTAGGAACCGATAAGGCGGCAGATGAGACATGTATCTCGTGAAACATGAAGCGTATACATCCCCCAACATAATTTCAGTGTTCCTGAGAAGGCGTAGCTGTAATTGAGCTGAAACGTCGAATTTACCATGAAGGATACGCATAGTTCTTCTTGCAATTATTCATATCAGCCCCTAAACTTAAGCGGAGAATAATCATTGTAAGTGCATTGTTATTGTGTCTATGCGTTTGAGGTGCGGGACAATGAAAGACTATAAAAAATGGATCGCACTGAGTGCTGTTCTATGGGGCACGGCTAGTATATGCTCTAATGTTGTCCGGGGCGTATCAATCGTCCAACCGACGCTAAAAAAGGATTATCCCGTTCAGCCTGTGCCGTTTACCAAGGTGCATCTGGACGATGAGTTCTGGGCACCGAGGATCGAAACGAATCGCAGCGTTACCATACCCTACGCCTTCGAGAAGTGCCAAGAGACTGGTCGTATAGATAATTTTGTCCGAGCAGCCAGGGTCTTACAGAACGATCCTACTCTTGAAGACCGTCATATTCGAGGTTTCTGTTTCGACGATACAGACATCTATAAGGTTCTTGAAGGGGCCTCTTTCGGGCTTAGCGTCAAGGCTAATCCGGCGATGGAAAAGTATCTTGACGAGCTGATCGCCAAGATTGCAACGGCTCAGGAGCCTGATGGATACCTTTACACCGCTCGTACAATCAATCCTGAAAAGCCACACAAATGGGCGGGACCAAGGCGCTGGATCAATGTCAAAAAACTCAGTCACGAATTGTACAACATGGGGCATCTGTATGAAGCCGCTTTAGCGCACTATCAAGCTACCGGCAAACGCACCCTGCTGGATATCGCAATTAAAAATGCTAATCTACTATGTGAAGTCTTTGGACCGGGTAAGAATGAGGATGCGCCGGGTCACCAGATTATCGAGATGGGTCTGGTTAAGCTTTATCGAGTGACCGGGCAAAAGAAGTACCTGGACCTGGCCAAGTTCTTTCTGGATACACGTGGCCCAGGTGACGGCGAATACAGCCAGGCTCACAAGAAAATAATTGACCAGGATGAAGCTGTTGGTCACGCCGTACGCGCAACTTATATGTACTCAGGTATTGCCGATGTTGCGGCGCTAACTGGCGACGCAAACTATGTCAAAGCCATCGGTCGTATCTGGGAAAATGTGGTTTCCAAAAAGATATACATCACTGGTGGGATTGGATCGACCGGCAGTGGTGAGGCCTTTGGGCGCAATTATGAACTGCCGAATATGACTGCCTACTGCGAGACCTGTGCGGCTATTGGCAACATGTACTGGAATCATCGGTTGTTCCTGCTCCACGCCGATGGTAAATACATTGATGTCATGGAGCGAACCTTGTACAACGGCCTAATTTCCGGAGTCTCTCTGGATGGCAAGAAATTTTTCTACCCCAATCCGCTTGAATCCAGGGGCCAGCACGCGCGCAGCCCATGGTTTGGCTGTGCGTGTTGTCCTGGCAATATCACGCGGTTTGTAGCATCGGTACCAGGATATGTCTATGCCCAGCGGGGCGATGTATTGTATGTGAATCTGTTTGCCGCTGGACAGGCTGATTTGACAGTGGGCGGGCAGAAAGTCCAGCTCCAACAGCAAACGCGTTACCCGTGGGACGGGCAGGTCCGCATCACGATGGAGCCGGAAAAAGCTGACGAATTCACAGTTAAGTTACGTATACCAGGTTGGTGTCGTAACGAGCCAATTCCAAGTGGCCTCTATCGGTTTCTTGATTCCTCTGATGAGAAACCTAGTGTGCAG
>CAYSPM010000046.1:7986-16961 GCA_964432925.1 uncultured Pirellulales bacterium
CAGGTTATCACAGGCCAGGCCATTGCCGTCAGCAGAGACCCGAGCGACCAGTCAATTAAGAAAAGTCCACAGCAATTTCTGGCTATTCCTTATTATGCCTGGGCACACCGTGGACAAGGAGAAATGGCTGTATGGATTGCCAGAAGTGAAGATGTAGTGACATTGCCTCCCATTCCAACTATTGCTTCGACCAGCAAAGTCACCGTCTCTCGCGGCACAGGCATGGCTTCCTGCATCGTTGACCAGGCTGAACCAAAAAGTTCCAGTGACGAGTCTAATGATTTCTATCACTGGTGGCCTAATAAGGGTACCCAGGAGTGGTTGCAGTTGGATTTTGAAAAGCCTTACGAGTTTTCGAGTATTGAAATCTACTGGTTTGATGATCGTAGCCACGGCGAGTGCCGTGTGCCGGAGAGTTGGCGTGTTCTATATAAGCAAGGCGATCAATACAAGCTGGTCGAAGATGCAAGCGGCTTTGGAACAGAATTGAACAAGTATAATCGTACAACTTTTAACAAGGTTAAGACGGACAGCCTGCGTGCCGAGATCCAACTTCAGGAAGACTATTCGGGCGGCCTTTTGGAGTGCCGTGTTAACTAAATAAAGCCAGAGTTATATCTCTTGGTCCTATTTGTTGCAGGTGACATCCGATCCCCAGATGCGGGATAGTATCTGCATATTATTTTAAGGAGCACGAAAATGAAATTTGGCTTACTAGTGAACACACTCTTTTTTTTATCCAATATAAATGGGGCATTGGGCACAGACTCGGATATCCGGCTTAACTCTCTGGGTTTCCTACCAGATATGCCGAAGAAAGCTACGATCATCTCTGAGTGCTCCAGTTTCACCGTGAAAAAAGCCACGAGCGGCGAAGTGGTTTACTCCGGAAAGGTGACAAGGCCGTTGCATCAAAAGGATGTAAATCAGGACGTGTGGATAGCTGATTTCTCCGGAGTCAATGAAAAAGGTAAATACTACCTGGACGTGCCGGGCGTAGGTCGTTCTTTTGATTTTGAAATTGGCGATACAGTCTATGATTTCGCCTATTACACGGCTATGAGGGGCTTTTATCTGTGGCGTTGCGGCACAGCGGTCGAAGGCACACATAACGACATTCGTTATACACAGGCTGCCTGCCATCTTGATGATGCATATCAAGATCACATCGGCATCAAGGACTCCAAAAGAGACGGCACAGGAGGCTGGCATGACGCTGGTGATCATGGCAAATATACTGTCAATGCCGGCGTCACGGTAGGAGTGCTGTTCTTGGCCTGGGACCATTTTCAAGATCAACTCAAAAGCGTCTCCCTTGACATTCCCGATACTGCGACCGGTTATCCAGATTTGCTCAAGGAAATCAAATGGGAGACAGATTGGCTTTTGAAGATGCAATACCCCGATGGTTCGGGAAAAGTTTCTCACAAACTAACACGCTTAAACTTTTCGGGTTTTATCATGCCGGAAGATGATAAAGAAAAGAGATACTTTTCGGACTGGAGCTCGGCAGCTACTGCTGATTTTGTTGCCATAATGGCTATGGCGGCGAGGTATTTCAAGTCTTACGATGCCGAATATGCACAAACCTGCCTGGAAGCTGCGAAGAAAAGTTACGCTTTTCTAAAAAACAATCCGGATAATAAAAGTCCCGATCTAAGAGCTTTTAGAACGGGTAGCTATAACACCTCCGACTCAGATGATCGGCTGTGGGCTGCGGCTGAGATGTGGGAGACGACCGGCGAAGAGCAATATCTCAAGGACTTCGAAGAAAGGGCAATAGCTCCTTTTACTCATAGAAGACGAGGAGAAGCGCAATCCTCCGAGGGTAAAGTAGATGAGGACTGGGATTGGGGAAATGTCAGAAACCTCGGCATGTTCACATACGCCTTATCCAAAAGGCCTGGAGCAAACGAAGGACTCCTGCAGAAGGTTCGTGATGATATAGTCGCCATTGCCGATGCCATCGTTGCCAAGGCAAAAAAGGATGTTTACGGCAGACCTTTCGGCGGACGGTATTATTGGGGCTGTAATGGCACGGTCGCCAGACAGGTATTGAATTTACAGGTGGCCAATAAGATATCTGAAAATCCGGATTATATTAACACTGCGCTGGATGCTATTGGGCATTTATTCGGAAGGAATTATTATGGCCGGTCCTATGTCACTGGATTGGGACATCGGCCTCCGATGAATCCCCATGACCGACGCTCTGGTGCCGACGATATTGAGCAGCCCTGGCCGGGCTATGTCGTTGGAGGCGGACATTCCGCAACGGATTGGAAGGATGTTGAAGAAAGTTACCAGACCAATGAAATCGCCATTAACTGGCAGGCAGCTTTGGTCTACGCACTGGCTGGTTTTATTAACAATCCGCCTCGATAAGGTAATAAAAATAAACAGGCTTTTTAAACGCAATTACAAGGAGAACGAATTATGTATTTTTCAAGGCTGCAAAAAATGATATTGGGCAATGTTGTTCTTTTATTAGCTGGAATTTCATTAGCGGCGGAAACGTCCTCTGAGCAGCAGTTTATTAATCGACTAATCATTCACGCCGACCAGGGTAAAGATGTAATCGCGCCTGAAATCTATGGGCATTTTGCCGAGCATCTGGGGCGATGTATTTACGAGGGTTTCTGGGTTGGTGAAGATTCATCGATACCCAACGTTCGCGGTATACGAAAAGACGTTGTCGAGGCCCTGCGGAAACTAAATATCCCTGTCCTGCGTTGGCCGGGTGGATGTTTTGCTGATGAGTATCACTGGAAAGAAGGCATCGGCCCGCGTAATCAGCGTCCATCAATGGTAAATACACACTGGGGCATGGTGACAGAGACGAACGCCTTCGGCACGCATGAGTTTCTGGATTTGTGTCAGCAACTTGGATGCGAAGCCTACATTGCAGGTAACGTAGGCTCCGGCACAGTTGAAGAGATGCAGGACTGGGTCGAGTACATGACATCCGACGGGAATAGTGAGATGGCCAATCTTCGCCGTACGAACGGTCGTGACAAACCCTGGCGCGTGAGATACTTTGGTGTGGGCAATGAGAACTGGGGCTGTGGGGGAAATATGACGGCTGAATATTACGCGGATCTTTACAATCGCTTTCAGACCTATGTGCGTAACTATTCCGGCAACAAAATCCTAAAGGTTGCGTGTGGGCCAGGAAGCGTGAATTACCACTGGATAGAAGTTATTATGCAACGTTGCCGTAATCGGATGGATGCGATCAGTTTGCATCACTATGTTAGAGGAACGGGCAATTGGACTCGAAAGGGCAGTGCAACCCAATTCGACGAAAAGGAGTGGTTTGCCCTGATGAAAAATACGCTGTTTATCTATGAGTTGCTGCAAAAAAATATCGAGATTATGGACAAATATGACCCTCGCAAGCGAGTAGACTTATTTGTAGATGAATGGGGCACGTGGTGGGATTCTGAGCCTGGCACGAATCCTGCTTTTTTATACCAGCAAAATACGCTGCGTGATGCAGTTTCGGCTGGTATATTCCTGAATGCGTTCAACGAACACTGCTATCGTGTCCGCATGGCTAATATTGCCCAGACGAATAACGTGTTGCAGGCTATGATATTGACCAAAGGCGAAAAAATGATTGTTACGCCGACGTATCATGTTTTTGAAATGTACAAGGTCCACCAGGGTGCGACGTACCTGCCGAGCGACCTTAGCAGTGACACGTATCGATACGATGGTCAGGAATTGCCAATGTTAGTGTGCTCCGCATCCAAAGACAAAGCTGGCAAGATTCAGCTATCTATTTGCAATATAAATCCTAAAGCATCTGCTGAACTTATCTGTGAGGTGCGTGGCGCAACAGTTAAAAGTGTCACTGGCCGAGTCCTTACAGCAAGTAAGATGAACACTCATAATACCTTCGATGAGCCCAATACAGTTAAGCCAACGATCCTCGAAGGGATTAAACTGGAAGATGGCCAAATCTTAGCCACCCTTCCGTCGAAGTCTGTCGTTGTGCTAACCATTGAATAGTTGAGTGTCTATGATATAGACGTATCTTAAATATATTACTCGGGCGAGTCGATTCAGGGTGGCACGCCCATACGCAGCCAGCATATTTGAACTGCTACGTGGCGTAAACATGTGACTTTATTCAGTAATATGATAACTTTAATAAACCTGAGGTTTATTAATATTAGCCCATTACGCGAGAGTAAAAATTCCTACAATTTTTCAGTAGTATTATTTATAAATGGTCGCTTTTTATCGGTTAGTTTACCCGCCTTCGCAGAAAGCCACGGGTTCTACCCGTGGATGAATTCGAGAAGGGCATCCGCCGAAGCTTTAGCGCAGTTGGATGTGCTCCGGCGGGTTCCGCCGTAGATGTTCATCCTTCGTAGTAGTTCTACTACGGAGAATGGAGAGGTGCCACGGGCTATGCCCGTGGGGCTCCACATGATTATCAAATGTTCTTTATAGGAGCGGAGAATGAAAACAAGGATTTTTCTGACTATCCTGGTAACTGTCATATGTTATTTTTTTGCTGGTTGTGATTTTGCCAGGGAGCAGGACAAACCCGAACGGGTCATTCTGGGCGATGTCCAATCCGACAATAACGAAGGTAACATCAATGTCACAATGTCGCCGACCCGAACGTATGTGGATTTTGATTTTGACTGGCGTTTCAGCAGGGGCGATTTTCCGGATGCAGTCGCAACTGGATTTGATGATTCCAACTGGCGCAAGGTAAATCTTCCGCACGACTGGAGCATTGAAGGACCTTATGATCAAAACGCCCCAACAGGTGGGGCTGGTGGGTACCTGCCCACCGGCGTCGGCTGGTACCGCAAGCGTTTCACGCTGCCCGAAGCAGCGAGCGATCGCATTGTTTGGATTGAGTTCGACGGCATATACGAGAACAGCACCATCTGGATGAATGGAGAGTATCTCGGCGAGCGGCCTTTTGGTTATATTAGCTTCCATTATGACCTGACGCCCTACCTGGTCGATGGCGAGAACGTCATTGCTGTGCGCGTCGATAATTCGAATCAACCTAATACTCGCTGGTATAGCGGTTCGGGCATCTATCGTCACGTGCGATTGATTGTAACGGGGCTGATTCATGTTGGCCATTGGGGAGTATATATCACCACGCCGGAGGCTTCGACTGACTCAGCTACAGTATCTGTCCGTACGCTCGTTAAGAACGAGGACTCGGACCCTGCGGAGGCAGGAGAGGTGCGTTCGATTCTGATCGACCCCAACGGTCGAGAGATAGCCAGTATCGGAAATAGCTTTTTGATCGAGCCCGGACAGCAGACCGAACTCAAACAGCGAATACGTATTGCATCGCCGAGTCTCTGGTCGGTCGAGACGCCTGTACTCTATACAATACGCACGGTTGTTTTCAACAACGGTATACCCACGGATGGGGTCATCACACCGGTGGGGATTCGCAAGATCGAATACGATGTCGATCGCGGCTTTGTCCTCAATGGTAAGCAAGTGAAGATGAAAGGTGTCAATCTACACCACGATGGAGGCTGCGTCGGCTCGGCTGTGCCGGAAGGTGTGTGGAAGCGCCGCCTGCGCATGCTCAAAGCTATGGGCTGCAATGCTATCCGCACCGCGCACAACCCACCTGCTCCTGAATTTCTCGATATCTGTGATCGCATGGGTTTTCTCGTCATGGACGAAGCTTTCGACGAGTGGAAGATAGCCAAGTCACAGGCGCCTAACATGTACCATCTTTATTTCGACGAGTGGTACGAAGAAGATTTGAAGGCCATGATCCACCGCGACCGTAATCATCCCTGCATCGTCATGTGGAGCGCAGGCAATGAAGTCCGTGAGCAGCCTCGTGAGGATGGGCACGAGGTTTTGCAATCGTTGATTGAAATTTTCCATCGTGAAGATTCCACACGGCCTGTTACCGTTGGCTGCGACAATATCGCCGCAGATGATGGTTCCGCTCGGTTACCTTTCCTCAATCTGCTCGATATCGTTGGCTACAACTATGTCGACCGTTGGCATGAGCGGCGTGAGTTGTACTATAGCCTTGACCGGCACGAACATCCCGACTGGAAAATGGTCGGCACCGAGAGCGTCTCAATCTACGGTGTTCGCGGCGGCTACTCGCTGGGTAGAGACCCAGACACCGTCCGACCCAACTACAATACGCGCATGATCCGTGCCGAACAGCTTTGGAAATTCGTCGCAACTCGCGATTATGTAATTGGCGATTTCATGTGGACCGGCATCGATTACCTTGGAGAGTCCCGCTGGCCATGGAAGAGTTCTTCAAGTGGCGTCCTCGACCTTTGCGGTTTCCCAAAGGATAGCTATTATTTCTACCAGAGCCAGTGGACCGATGAGCCGATGATTCACATTTTCCCGCATTGGAACTGGCCTGACCGTCAGGGCCGGGTCATTCCGGTTCTCTGCTATACTAATTGCGACGCCGTCGAATTATTCCTCAACGGCAAATCATTCGGCGAAAAACGCCTCGAATTCCCCAGGCAGGGTAACTCCGGCAGTTGGTATCGCTACGAAAAACTGCCCATTAATCCCACGACCGCTGATTTGCATCTGGCCTGGGATGTCCCTTATGAGCCAGGCGTTCTAAAAGCTGTTGGCAAAAGGAACGGCCAAGTGGTTTGCACCCAGCAGGTTCGCACTGCTGGAGCGCCGGCTGCGATTCGATTGAGGGCCGACCGCAAATCGATTATCGCAGATGCTCGTGATGTTGCCCACGTGGAGGTTGAGATAGTCGATTCCAAAGGTGTTTTTGTCTCTACTGCTGATAACCTTGTGCATTTCACGGTAGAAGGTCAGGGACATCTCATCGCTGTCGGCAACGGTAATCCCGCAGACCACGATTCATTCCAGGCAGATAGGCGTCGAGCATTCAATGGCCTCTGCTTGGCGATCGTGCAGTCAGTGCGCCAGCCGGGCAGGATCCGACTGACCGCCAGTGCGGACGGGCTGAAGGAAGCGTCGGTCGAAATCGAAGCTCTGCCAGTGACATCACAACAGTCAGAATCTGTGCAAACCAAACGGGTGGTTTTCGAGGATTCTGCCTCAGAGCATAAGTGGGCGCTTAAAGAGCTGAACCCCGACTTGCCCCGCGATTGGTCAACTTATGATTACCTGGTTATGGAATTGCGAGCATCTTCAACTCAGCGATTCGAGCTGCACATTCACACCACCGATGGGATACGTAAGGTGCGGATACACCCCTTTCAAGGGGCATGGATTCGAGCGTCCGTGCCACTAAAATACTTCAAACGACCGGAGAGTGAAGGATTTGATCTGGCTTCGCTTGGAAATAAACCTCGCAATACATTCT
Source organism: uncultured Pirellulales bacterium (assembly GCA_964432925.1). Classification (GTDB taxonomy): domain Bacteria; phylum Planctomycetota; class Phycisphaerae; order Sedimentisphaerales; family Anaerobacaceae; genus CAYNTC01. Next base: position 15,317 of record CAYSPM010000046.1, read on the forward strand.
GGATTAATTTATTAGGTTCATACGGACCCCTGAATGAGGTCAAGGCTCTTGGCGTGGCAATGACAGAGCCAATCGGCGAGCCAACGCTTGAGATTCGTTCTGTGCGTCTTGCCAAAGAAGACCCCGGCGACGCAGTTCTACAAGCGGGGCCTTTAGTTGATGAGTTTGGACAGTGGGCTGGCGCTGATTGGCCTGGCAAAGTCAAGACACTAAATGAACTGAAACAAAAGTGGCAGCAGGAACAAGAGAACTTACAGCCTGGCGATTTTAACTACTGCAAATATGGTGGTTATCTTCATACGCAGGCTAAAGCAACTGGTTTTTTCAGGGTTGAGCAGATCGACGGAAAGTGGTGGTTCATTGATCCGGATGGACATCAGTTCCTGTCTATTGGTGCTGATTGTGTTGGGGCATGGATGGGAACACAAACGACCGGCCGAGAGGACATATTTGTCACACTGCCACCCACCGAGTTGACGCGATCGGCACGCCGAGGTGGCCGATTTCCATACGCCTCTTTTTACACCTGGAACTTACAGCGCCGTTACGGCGAGGACTGGGATCATAAGTGGATCGACACGGCTATTCGGCGTATGGACGCCTGGGGCTTGAATACTATCGCGAACTGGTCCGATCCGCGCTTGTCGGATATAAAGCGAAAGCCTTACGTGGTGACGTTGGGTGGCTGGGGAATGCGAACCGGTTATATGGGTTTACCTGATGTGTACTCAGAAGAATTTGCTCAAAGGGCTGACGAGGTCGCCGCCAGGCAGTGCGGGCCACGCAAGGACGATCCCTGGCTGCTGGGATATTTTGTTGCCAACGAACCTCCTTGGCCCGGGCGTGAATCTTTGGTTGTGGATATGATTCTACAAGGTGAACCAACAGTAACCCAGCAAAAACTTAAAGAGTTTCTTGCAGCCGGCGACACGCCAGAACGTCGCAAGGCCTTTGTCCATCGGGCATTTGAGAAATGCCTTGAAATCATCAATGCTGCGATACGTAAACATGACCCCAATCATTTGAATCTTGGCATTCGATACGGGGGAGCGCCTCCGGAAGAGGTGATACGAATGGCACGTGTCTTTGACGTCTACAGCCAGAATGTTTATAAATATGTTCCGGAGCCGCAGTATCTTGATAAACTCTATCAGCTCACCGGTCGCCCGATTATCATCGGGGAATTTCACTTTGGCACCCCAGGAAGGGGTCTGGCACCCGGGTTGCGACAGACTAAAAACCAACAAGAGCGCAGCATTGCCTACCGTTACTATGTCGAGAACGCAATTGCTCATCCTGCTGTAATCGGTACTCATTGGTTTCAGTGGGTTGATCAGCCGGCCACCGGGCGCATGGATGGTGAAAACTACAATATTGGATTAATAGACGTTACCGATCAGCCCTATCCAGAACTAGTGGAAGCTTTACGAGCAACACATGAGCGTCTGTACGATGTGCACTCGGTTAAGGTCCTACCGGTTAATGAAAAGCCAAAGGTACGATAGCCAATTATAGTGATACGTAAGTGAGATTTTATAAGGATGAGCAATATACGCATACCAAAACCGACCGTTTCGCTTTCGCTTTTGGCATCATTTCTTTTTTACTCGATTGCTTTTTGTACTAAATTGTCAGGCACGGATAA
>CAYSPM010000047.1:0-15566 GCA_964432925.1 uncultured Pirellulales bacterium
TAGCTTAATTGAGCCTCAATGCTGCGTAGTTTTCAAAAAAACATAAGATTTTTGGTGTGAATATGTTTTCTTCAAGCAAGAAAAGAATGCTAAAGGAAGCCTTGAGATTCAAGTATAAAGATTCGCGAAAGGGCAAGTGGTGGCTGAAAGATGACCGTTTAATTTGCGTAGCTGAATCAATCTTATCTACTATTGATGAATGCAATGAATCCTTTTTACCGCGTAATGCAGAAATCCTCAAGCAGGAGGACAGACGATTACTTCTCAGGTTCAACTTTTTACAACTCGTCGAACGCTCCTTTATTGTGAAGGTTTTCCCCTTGTGTCGCCTTCGGCACAAGCTGAAATATCACACAAAAAAGTATACTCAGAGCAGGTTCGGCTTTGGTGAGGCTGCCAACTTGCTCATAGCTGCCAAGCGAGGTTTAAGAGTTCCCAAGGTTTACGGCTATGGACGCGTATATGGCTCTTTCCGGCTAATTAAAAGGGATATTGTAATTATGGAGGATCTGACGGGTCTTACCACGCTTGGTAAATTGCTGGAACTGAATCGAGCAAACACAGAGAAAACTGTAGGTCTCTTTGACCAGGTTATTCCTGTTTTCGTCAAGCTTTACGAGGCAGGATGTAATCATATAGATCTCAGCCCTACCTGTATTATGCTTTGTGCCGACGGGTCGGATGGCGATGGCTTTATCCTGGATTTTGAGTACTCGAATTTTCATAAACAGAAGAGTCCCGAGCTTTTAATGTTCGAAGCAGCTTTTTTTATAAACCGATGCAGAGGCTGGTTTGCAAATGAGGCTGCTTATAAGTGGCTGGATAAGCTCTTAGATGCCGTAGAGATTAGAGATAGCAGCAATCGCAGAAAGTGCATAGAAAGGTTTAAATATTATTTTGGCACGAAATTATCCCGCAAAAGGCGAATGAGATTGCGTTGACCTTTTAACAGCTATAAACAAAGCATAATGACAGTAAAACGCAAAGAGCTAACAGACTCGCATTCAGCAGCATCTGCAGACCGGCATTAGCTTCAGACAACGTAGGACGATAGAACCTTCACATTTTCCAGAAAGAGAGCATCTTGAATATATGTCTTTTTACACCTTCGTTTTTGCCTGACATCGGAGGGATGGAAGTTGTTCTAGATAAATTGGCCAGGCACTTTCAATACAGAGGACATAAATCTATAGTTGTAGCTCAGCGTTCTCGGCACAATACCGAAATACCCAAGTTGCCTTATAAAGTGATATACTATCCCAGGCCAAGGTCGTCAGTATGGCTTTTGCAGTATGTAGAACATGTCTTAATGCGCGAACACAGAAGACACTGTTTCGACATTGTGCATTCTCATCTGGCCTATCCCACGGGCTATATCGCAGTTAAACTTAAGAAGAAATTACGCGTGCCTGTAATCATCACTTCTCACAAAGGCGACATCATACCTGAGAGCCGTTACCGACAGCGACTCATTCCGAGGGAAAGGATGCGTTGGGCATTAGAGAAAGCTGATGCGGTCACGGCTGTTAGTTCTTTGCTGAAGAATATCGTAGACGAACTCACCTTAAATAAAGCAAACTCCTTTGTCATACCAAATGGGGTCGATATCCCGACTGATAAACCCGGCCTGATACCGGAAGCCTGTGTTAAAATTAGTGGTAAGGATTTTATACTCACGCTTGGTCGCCTCCATCATTATAAAGGGCTTGACGTTTTGCTCAATGCTGTAAAGCTACTCGCTGATCAAAGCATCGAAATTCCGTATCTGGTAATAGCAGGCGACGGAAAGGAAATGGCAAACTTACAGCGTCAGGTTACGGGTTTGGGCTTGAATGATAAGGTTATCTTTATCGGTGCCGTTTTTGGTGACAGAAAACACTGGTTATTGCGGAACTGTAAGTTTTTTCTCCAGCCGTCAAGAGCAGAGGGAATGCCTCTAACTGTGCTTGAGGCAATGGCTTATGGCAAAGCTGTAATAGGTACAAAAATCGGGGGAATTAGCGAGCTTGTCACAAACGAGGAGAATGGGCTTTTGGTCGAACCGGGTGACAGTACGGCCTTATCAAAGGCAATACTTACCCTATTAACAAGTAATAAGATTGCTCAAATGCAGAAGCGTGCAAAGGCCTTTGCTTCCGAGATGTCATGGCCTGTAATTGCAGACAGATATATTAAATTGTATAAACAATTGTCAGAATAGCTTATTGCCCTGTATAAACGAATATATGCCTTCCGCAGTCGCTTTTTGGGGTATAACAATTAAATAACAATCTGCCCGTGCAAAAGCACGGGAGTAAATATTAATAATACTCTCGTGTAAGTGTGTGATATCCGGTATAAAATTAATGGGCTGGCTGCTGTGCACTACTATAGAGGTACGTGCCAAATTATTTATTTCATCAAGTATAGTACTGGCCATTAGTTTAGCTACTTCGTGGAACTCAGTGTGTTTAAGTTTGAATCTATCACACTGTATGTCTCTATGCATGTGAATAACTGTAGATATTGTACTGTGATTACATATCTTATCCTTTCCAAATACCTTCTCAGCGCCGATCCAGCGAACAAGCCTGTCGGGCTTTTTCACCATGCTCATAACCTGCCAAAGAAACTTATCGAATGCGTTGAACTTCGAGTTCATTTTTTTGACTAATTCCATACTTTGTACTTCATGGTACTTGTATATGTGCATTGGTAGTGGATGAATATAAATGATGCCGTCATCAGCGATGATGCATGAATCATCAGACAGAAAGTTCCAGCCGTCATCAACATATCGGCTCATAATTCCGGTTTTCCCTACTCCGCCCCAGGCAGGAAATAAGACAGCTCGGCCTGATTTTTCCACTGCACTACAGTGAGCAAGTGATGATTGGTTTTTCAACAACAACAACTCAGCCAAAGGCATATATATATAAAACACGAATCTTTTTAAGTGGTGTAAATAAGCTCTGCTACCATGAGTATGGAAATATCTCCAGGATTTATTAATCACCCTTTGGGTTTTCCTGAGAATGTCTGTTTTCCGTGTGGCAATTAGAGCTCTTACGGGGTCTTCGTTCACATGTAATTCATAACAGAACAATTTTTCAGTTACACGGAATTTATCATTACCAATACTGTAGTTATCTAAAGCAACATGTGTCCGTCCGGACCAGTTGGGTAATTCATCGACAAACTCAAAAATCAAGTCGACATTTGAATCACCAGTCTGAATAAATTGCAAGAGTTTCCTTAGATTTTCAGCAATAGCTGATCTACCAACTATTGCAATGTTTGTATTACCAAGTGCAAAATTCATCTTATTTCTTACCAATATATGGCCGTTCTTTCACAATAATACTGTACCGGAGTGTTGCATTACTAAAGACCTATTTGAAGCGTTTTTTTTCAACCTGCCTATCCTTCTCAAGACGAGCTATGTCTTTATGTCTCTTGATTCTAAATAACCACTCCAACTTATGTATTCTCATCCCGTCAAGATCTGTTATCATCGATTCATTATCAGCAATCAAAATATTTGAATGCCTCAAGTCTCCATGAGTGATTTTGTATTTGGCCAGCTTATCAAGTAGTTCTGCAATCTGCTTAGTTACTCTCGAACGTTCTTCTTTGCCTGTTTTGCTATCCTGCAGGAAATCATCAAGCTTTTGCCCATCAACGTATTCGGTTACCAAATAAGATCTCCACACAAGTTTTTGCTTACGCTGCTCAATATAAGCTAACGGTTTCGGCGTAGGTATTCGCAATATCCTCAGCCGATGTGCGTGTAACCACCCTCGCCAGGCACGGGACTTCTTTATTGTATGGCACAACGAATGAACAAATCCCTTATGATTATATCGTTTAACCACTACGTCCTTGCCATTCCAAGTTAAGCGGGATACATAGCAGGTATTACCGTTTTTAAGAATTTGGCCCTCATTCATTAACGCATCAATTTGTTCTATAAAATCAAATGGCTCCACTCCCAGACAAAAATCTCTATCAAACACAGCTATGTATCCAGCCGTGTTAATTCGCTGATAACTCTTACTTGTTCGCAGACACTTTTTTAATCCTTCCTTAACGTCTCTTTCTCGATGCTCGCTCATTTGTTCTTGAAGTAACATCTCATCTGCCTTGCTATAACGCCAGCCGCGAACGTTAAAATAATCCTGACAAAGCTTCTCAATAGCTCCAAGCTCACTTGCGCGCAAGTAGCGCGCCAACATTGCTAATTGAGATATGCTGGTTTTTTTATCAACTTCGCGCTGCAGGAATCGCATCTGTGCGACATCCAGCAGAAAAACTTTGTCGTTTACCAATAAAAAATTTCCCAAATGTAAATCTTTCTGTAAAACGCCTTTCCTGTGTTGTTTAGCCAACTCTTTGCAGACAAGAACCAAAAGATCTCGCTTCTTAGCCGAGTCTTTTGTCTTCTGAAACGCATCCAAAACCGTCGATGAGCCAACTATTTTTTCCAATACCAACACCCATTGGCCATCTTCTGTTTTCCCATAAAACAAGGGCTTAGGCGAATTTGACCCCAGCTTCGTCAGCTTGCTCAATCCTTCCCACTCTCTTTTAACATGACGCCTTGCACTAATCCTATGTGAGAACACTTTTACAATCACACTTCTATTATTCCACAAGGCGCCATATACCTGACGACGGCCAGGAACAGTTCGCAATAGGTCAGTGCATGAGACAGATTCCGTCCGTTTCCGGGAAGAAGCATTTTTAATTAAAAGTGGAAATGCGATTTCAGTCATTTCACTTCAGGGCAAATGCCAGCAATAAGGTTTCGCCAACTTAGCGTCCAAGGATGCTTATGCCCAATTGATTGGCAAGTTTAATCGTATCGGGCTTGTCAATAATTATTGTCTTTCCTGCTTCGACAACCAGGCACTTACCTCCGTTTTGTGCCAGACTTCTAATCGTATCTGGCCCGACACATGGAACATCAAACCGCATATCCTGATTGGGTTTTGAGGTCTTTATCAGCGTCCAACCTCCGGATTTACAGAACACTCCTGCCCTGTCAATCATGTTTGCCGTACCCTCGATGGCCTCAACAGTGATTACCTCTTTTTCTTTAACCGCGATTGCCTGACCTATGTCCAGTTCACCGAGCTTCTTGGCTATTGGCCAGCCAAATTCAATGTCGTCCACGACTTGTGTACTTGGCTGATGCTTGGTCATTACGCCGGCAGTGGCCAGATGTTCCTTACAATACATTATTGAGTTCTCCAAGATTATTCCAGCGGTAGCGAGTTCATCGGCAACAGCACACAAAATCGAATCTGTAAGTCTGTCCTTGCTGCGCAATCGCCAATAGTATATCCGAAATGCTCGCCAGTCCGGCAAATACCGCAATACTCGCCAAGGTGTAAAGAGACGCCACTTGGCTACCTGTCCAACCATTATTGTCTTAGTAACACTGTGCTTTCTCAATTTTCTTATCCAGATTCCGGGCCGAGCGATAGACACTTCGTAGAAAACATCTACCTCGTTGGCTAAACCGCTTTCTGCAAAATCTGCTAGTCCGACACAGATTACCTTTAAGCCAGCCTTTCTCGCACCCTCAGCTACAAGGAAAGGTAATCTACCGCCTCCTGCAATCAAACCGAGTACCTTTGAGCTGGTCATACTACTGCGTGGTTATTTTTTATTTTGGCCCGCTTATCTAGTATTCCATTACATTTGATTTTGTGAGTTGTCATTCCCGCGAAAGGGTCTGTTGCTAAAGTTGAGATTGCTTCGTCGTTTCACTCCTCGCAATGACAAACACTGCGTTTTAATGTCATTGCGAGGCCTATGAAATAGGCCGTGGCAATCTCAAACACTCCACAATAATGTTTGTCAACAAGCCCGAAAGCAGGAATCCATTTTGTTAATGAGTTAAACTCCATAACAAATTGGAAACGCATCTACCCACAAATTCAATTGTCATAATGTACTAGTCTCTGTTTAATAAACAAGCTATTGCTCAGGCGATTTCTCAGATTCCATCAATGAGATAATCTGTTCAACCTGGTTGCGAAGAGTCTGAATATCCTGTCGCATTTCAGGTAAGTATTGTATCATTCCGTAGGCACGCTTGCCGAGGCCTGCTTCAATAGCAGGCGCACCTAATACTACTTGACCATCTGGAATGTTGCTAACGACGCCGGCTTGGGCCGCAATCGTAACGTTGTTTCCGACGTTTATGTGACCGACTATACATACTTGTCCTCCGACGACACAGTTGTGTCCGAGTGTTGTTGATCCCGCGACTCCCGCCTGAGCTACAAACAGGCAGTGTGGTCCGATTTTGGTGCCATGTCCTATAGTTACCTGGTCGCCCAATTTGCTGCCTTGGCCTATAACCGTATCGCCTAGCGTGCCACGTTCAATACTACAGCAACTGCCTACTTCAACATCGTCTTCGATATGTACTCCACCAATTTGGGGTATCTTGTGATGTACACCTTTGTAACTGGCATAGCTAAAACCATCGCAGCCTATCGTGGAATTTGCATTTATGATCACACGATTGCCAATTTTACAGCCGTCATAAATGGCGACATTAGCGTATATTATACTATCATTACCAATCTGTACCGCCTGCCCAATGTATGCACAGGGATATATTATGCAGCCGTCCCCTACTCTCGCATCATCAGCGATTGTTGCAAAGTCATGAATATGGCAATCTACACCTACTTTTGCGCTATCCGAGATCGAAGCCCGCGAACTAATACCAACCTTCTTGTGCTTGCGATGACCGTGCAGCAGCACCATAATCTGCATAAAGGCATAATAGGGATCTTCCGCTATTAAAAGAGGCACTGAGGTTTCGGCCGTTTCTTTGTCCACAATGACCGCACTTGCCTTGGTTGATCGGAGTTGCTTCTCATACTTGGGGTGGATCAGAAAACTTATGTCACCCTCGTGTGCTCGCCCCAGCGTTGAGGCAGACTTAATTAGCACATTTGGGTCGCCACAAACTCGACCACCAACATATTCAGCCAATTCGCCCAAACTTTTTTCCTGCATGCTTATGCCTTTTTAGAAGATTTCATAAATCCATGACTGTTATTCCTGTAACCAGGTTAGTCATCTTGTTGGACCAGAGCCCCAAATTCCATCGCCTGTTGTGACACGCCATATCGCTCAGACCTCTACAGCAAAGATTATAACAGAGAATTCTGCGCCGTCAACCCTTGGCCAGTTATGGGTCGTCCCAACGATCAGCGAGTCTTTTTGTCGAGAAGTAAATTGACCTACTTTTGGTGTCTGGCAAACCACAAGTATTTGGGGACGAAAAACCCAACCACATAAACTGGAGCGGTTACCTATTGGCGAACCATCTCTCTCTCAAAGCTCGACCATCCTGCTGAAAAAGCATGAACGGCACTTTATTCAAAAGCTAATTATTACACGGGCTGAGAGACGTGACAGCCACTTTAGCAGGGGATCGCAGTAAATTTGAAACGGTCAATTTCAGAGCATCATCAGAGTTGAATGGATATTTTGGCCTCAGGCCTCAGGCCAATAGAACTTCCACGAGCTCTTGCTGCAGGCTTGCCGACGGCTCCTCAGCAAAACTCTCACTGCTGCTGGTGATTACTGTTACGTCTGGTCCGACAGGCCTGTAGACGACCGGATCTGTTGGACCGAAAATGGCAAGTGTCTTGATGCCTAATTCCGCCGCTAAGTGCGTGATGCCGCTGTCATTGCCAACGAATTGGTCAGCACAACTCAGCACTCCCAACACCTGAGTCAAAGACAGATGCGTTAGATACCGTGCGATGCTGCCAATATCCCGTACTTCGTTATTACTGAGCCTTTCGAGCTCAGTGGGTCCGAGTAGAAACACTACCTCGACATCACGAGAATGAAGATTGTCGGCTATCGCGAGAAAGTTACCCAGGTAACAGCACTTCCTCGGCCCCCCGCTGCCTGGCTGGATGACTACTAGCTCTTTCGAGAGGTCGATTCCTGCTTCTCCGAGCAGTACTTTGCCGCCATCCCTATCTGGCCTTGTTGCTTTGATAAGGATCCGGTCGCACGAGAAATTCTGGCGGCCCAAAGATAAGCCGCTTTGGTTAATGAATTGATGCGCATGGAATTCAGTTAGGTGCCGGCCAGAATTCTCGGGTGGCTTCATGGACAGTGTAATAATTTCTGCACTGCGGCTGCAGTTAGCAGTGAAAATCAGATTCTGCTCAAAATCGCTATATGGTTCTCCCAGAAAGGTCACAATCCACGTATAGTCACCAAAGAGACTTATCAGCGGATCACCATCCGCAAGATCAAACTCACTGGAATCAATAAACAATCTGTGCAGATTTGTTGAATCCATCGAGCGAACGCCGTCGATGCAGGTCCTGCCTGGCAAGATGCCGATGTATTCGGTGTGACCGAGGACATCAATCCCGCCTAATTCAAGCGAGTCTTTCATGAACTGGGCGAGCGGCAAGGTTAATATGCAATCCCCTATGGCTCCTGGCTGCAATATAACTGCTCTTTGCGTCTGTCGTGTCACTTCAGCCACCTTTTGCCTGATCAAACTCAGTATATCCTCGTGTGCCTGCATGAATCCAAGTCCAATGTCGCAGTAACCAGATAGTTAGTATGAACAAACATATCCATGCTCATACACAGAATTTTGCCGGCTACGATGCTGCGAAAAATTAGTCTTCTGTAACTTATAAAAAAACGGATGATATTTATAAGTCCACCGGAGGTGAACCAGACGTCCGCCCAGCAAATCGCAAGCGGATTCTCATTTATTTACCAAATGTCTCAGCAGAAACTGCTATGAGCATAGCCAAACGGACACGACATAAGACAGTTCCTCAAAACACATTTCATAAAGCACTAATTACCAGCTTCGTCAATCCAGCCGGCACCGACAACCTTATTGTATCGTCCCTGCTGAACATAAAACACAGCCAACTGTCCTGGTGTAATTGCCAGGCGAGGCTTATCAAACTCAACGGATACACCATTACCCTGCAGGACAACGTTTCCCAAATCACCCTTATCATTATACCGGACTTTAACTATAGCTCGAAATAGTGAACGTGGCTTTTCAACAAGCCAGTTGACACTGGTCGCACGAAGTTTTTTGTGCATAATCTCTTCAGACGGACCAAGAGTGACAGTATTACATTTGGCATCAAGTTTCGCAACGTAATAAGGCTTGCCCATCGCAACCCCTAATCCTTGCCTCTGGCCGATAGTGAATCTGTGTACTCCGTCGTGCTCGCCTAAGATTGTCCCGTGGCTGTCTACAATATCTCCTCTGCGGAAAAGTTGCGGGCGTCGCCTTTCAAGTGCTAAAACATAATCGTTATCAGGGATGAAACATATCTCCTGCGAGTCAGCTTTATCTTCAGTGCCTAAGCCAAATTTAGCAGCAAGCTGCCGTACCTGATTTTTGGAGTAGACACCTATAGGGAATATGATATATGGCAGTATATCTTTGTCAACCATGGATAGAACATAGGACTGGTCTTTGAATGGGTCGGAAGCCCCATACAAACCTGCGCGGCCATTATGATTGAGTATCCTGGCATAGTGGCCGGTAGCTAAAAAATGAGCGCCGTGTTCGCGTGCAAAGTCCCAGAGTTTTCCGAACTTGATGTATTTGTTGCAGAAAACGCACGGATTAGGTGTACGGCCTTTGCTGTACTCATCGCAAAAATAGTCAATAACGTGCTCAAAGTCACTACGAAGGTCCAGCACGAAAAGCCTCATATCCAACCGTTTGGCCACGTCTTCAGCGTTAGCTTGTGCCGGACTGCTCTGGTCGTTTGTTCTAAAGAACACGCCTGCACAATCATAACCTGCATCCAACAGTAATGCAGCAGCGGTTGAACTGTCAACACCGCCACTTAGCGCAACGAGTACTTTAGCTTTTGTCTGGATCATCGTATCTTAGACTTAAAATAAATATAGATGTCGCCAATAACAGTATATATACAAGCCGATTAAATATCAATAATTTACCTCCTTAAGAGTCCCTTGGTTCTGAAATCAAAAATGGGGCCAAACCATACAGCCTGCACGTTTTGGGTAATGCACCTTCGATTATTTCCGGCTGGTCTCGATTCTCGTAGTTCTGGTCATCTCATAATTACAACAATTCTTTTGTTGCAATGGATGCAAATGTACTATGAGAATCCTTAAAAAATGCGATAAATTAAGCTGGGGTACGTCCTGATGTCAATGGATTCTGTTCTTTATGGCTTCGTAATGGTCTTGTGGAATATCCACACCCAACTGCTTAGCGATATTTATATGCTTCCAGGCTAAATCAAACTTTTCCAGTTGATAGAATCCATACGCAAGTCCGTAATGCGCTTCGCCCATGTTAGGCTCAAGCTCAACCGTTCTGAGGTATACAGCTACTGCCCTGCTGTAATCGGTTTTGTTAGAGTAAGCCGCTGCAAGATTATATTGAATCCAGGGATCGTTAGGATCCACACGGGCAGCCTTTGTGTAATATCTAATGGCTGCATCATAATTCTCGACGGCAAAATAGGCATTACCCAAATTTATGAGGGCTGGTAGCATGTCTGGCTTAGAAGTTAAGGCTCTTCTGTATGCCAGTATCTCATCCTCCACCAATCCCAAATGCTTATAGCATAGGCCTAAACCGAAATTGGCCTGAGCATGGTCAGGCTCGATTGCCAAAGCTTCTTTGTAGCGTAACATTGCTTTTCGATGTTCGCCCATCTGGTTGTACACATCGCCTAACTGGCTGTGCGAGTCAACGTCTTCTTGCTCTAAGTCAATTGCTTGCTTTAATTGTGCAACTGCCTGTTCGAATTTCTCTTCTTTGCAATAGGCTACCGCCAGATTTCTGTGCGCATCGATAAAGTTCGGATCGAACTGCAAAGCCTGCATGTATTCAAATATAGCGTCATCGAACCAGTCTTGCTGAATGTATGCGTTGCCAAGATTATTGTGGACCTTGGCGTCATTTGGATTGATTTGTAAGGCGATTCGATATTCGCGTACCGCATTCTCTATATCTCCTTTTATAAGAAAGATATTGCCAAGATTGGAGCGTGATTCAGGCAGTGTCGGATTAATCTGAACAGCTCTTTCAAGTACGAGGAATGCAGATTCGATGTTACCTAAATCGTTGTAAGCATTTCCGAGATTATTAAAAAGGCAACCCAAGGTCTGCAATTTATTTAGATTTTTCATATAGATACTGTCATCACTGCCTTGGGGAACCTTGAATTTCTCTATGTAGTGCTTGTCGAGGTAACTTGCGCCCAAGTTCGTTGTCTCAATGTTAACTTTCGTATACCCATTGTCGTATCTGACAAAAAAGTGTCCCGGCACTACGACGCCATACAAAGGCATACCAAGTCGTTCGCCAATTGCCAGATATAGGATAGAAAGACTAAGACAGTAGCCTCTTTTTCTATCCAACACAGTGTGTAGGAGCAATACATCTGGGTCACTTGCTTCTGTAACAGATTTGAAACCAAGTTCATAGAATAGGTATCTGTTGATTATAGGGATTGACTTGTAGTTTGGCTTGAGCCATTTTTTATCGAGGCGTTGCTGGACTTCAAGTGTCATATTGTCCAGTGTTGAGAGGTATCTTCGCCCGTGTACGAGATCACTCCAGCGCTCCGATACAATCAAGGCAGCAGTTGCTAAGTCGATCTCATCTTCATTTAGCAGAAGCACCTCATCGATCGACCGGACATAAAGTCCTCTTTTACCTTCGTTGGCGAGCGGCCTTTCACGAGCCAAAGAGGCCTGCTGCCATAAAAGGACAAGGCATATCAGTGTAAGTAAAATTCTCTTCATCTGCTCTTAATCTCTGCTCACCGTAGATCTTGTACGCAATAGCTCAACGACAGTTTGTATTGTTCGATACTTCTTTATTAACTCAGACTGACCTAATTTTAATTGAAAACCAACGTAAATACCTATTTGACAACAACATATCGCACTTTGTCATTCCCGTGAAAACGGGAATCCAATTTGCTGAAAACTTTTATGGATTCCCGCCTGCGCGGGAATGACACAAAGAATCGGTCAGTTTCAGTTATTAAAAAGGCTAATCGCATTACAAGTATCTTAGCGTACAAGCCTTATCGGTAACTTTTCACCTCCAATTTGAGTTCTACAATGTTTATTATACCAAAAATCTGTCGATCGGTGTGAATTACCGTCGTATAATCTTCATCAAAAGCTGTGTTTGTATAAGACGATGTCCCATCTATAGTTGGAGGTTGAAATATACGATGGCTACTCCGGCCTGACTTGAGTAAGCTCAGGCCAGAAAACAAGATAAACATTTTTGAAAGGAGTAGCCATTGAACCTGCAACTATGATTGGGACAACTCCTTGTATAACGCAATTTACGGATATTTGAGGAACAGGGATGAATACAATCGATCTGGCTTTTGTGAGATTTTTCTACGATCGTGCTTCTTTTAGGTTGCGCGATCTACTCTGGGACGTTCTTGGCAGAGTGTGTCTGGTCAGTGTAGTTCTCTTAATGGTTGGCTGTCAGTGTCAATGTGGAGAAAGCCTGTTTAATGGCAAGACCTTGGGCCAATGGAAGATCACCGATTTCGGCGGCCAGGGCTCGGTCTATGTCAAAGACGGCAGTATCTTCCTCGAAATGGGCAACGACATGACCGGCATTACGTGGACTGGTTCGGTTGTTCGAATGAATTACGAAATTAGCCTTGAGGCTATGCGAGTTTCCGGCAGCGACTTTTTTTGCGGCTTGACTTTTCCGGTCGGACCTAATCCGTGCTCGCTTATCCTTGGGGGATGGGGTGGCAATATCTGTGGCCTATCGAATATAGACTACTACGATGCAGCTAATAATGAGACCACGCGGGTTGTTAACTTTGAGGACGGTCGATGGTACCACGTTCGATTGCGCGTAACGTCTGACAAGATCGAAGCGTGGCTGGACGATGAGAAACTTGTGGACGTGATAACAACCGGCCGACATATCAGCATTCGACCCGAAGTAGATCTATCCCAGCCATTGGGTATTGCTACATGGCGGACGACTGGCGCTATCCGCAATATTCAGTTGCGTAAACTGCAGGTTAGGCAATAATCTGTCGCGAAAGCTGCGCTATTCAACTACCGTATCGATCTCGATGGGAACACCGAGCGTGCGGTGTTTGAACAGGTCTATTTGCATCCACCTATTACTTTTAAATCGCCAGCGGTTAGCTAAACCGACCACCACGATACTAAGCGTTGCCGCAATCCAGGGACCCAGAACACCCAGAGAGGGAAGAAAAGTCACAACGAATACACCGCCGAGCCCCAAGACTCCTATTGCGCCCACCGCCGAGATAGCAGCTAACCAAACTGTATCACCTGCCCCTTGGAGTGAACCACCATAAACAATGCGAGCAGCATGGAAGAGTTGATAAACAGCAGCACACAGTAAAATCTTTGCTCCAATTTCAACAACCTTTTCGTCAGACGACCAAAAGGCCATCAGTGCGTGTCTGAACGCGAAAAAGCAAAATCCCATGAGTCCCATATATATAAATGCAATCCTTAGACAAACACTGGTTTGCCTGATAGCGAGTTCTTTCCTGCCTGTTCCGATCGACTTTCCCACTGCCGCCGTTAAGGCTGTTGCAATACCAACGATTGGCATTACAGATACGTTGGTATATGAAAGTACAGCACTTGTCGCCGCTAGAGCCTCTGTGCCAAATCTTCCAATAAGGCTAAACAAGACAACGCTCCAAAAGGCGACATTAACCATCAATCCAAATCCTGCCGGCAGTCCAACCTTAAGCAGATCGTACATTTTGCCAAAGTTTATACTCAAAGTCCTTCTGGACTTAAAGCTCGCATTGATTCTGCTACCGAGCAGCATAGTCATGTTTACTACTGATGCAACGGCAATCCCAATGAATGTTCCCCAACCAGCACCTGCAATCTCAAGTCTCGGAAAACCGAATTTGCCAAAAATCAGCAAGTAGTTGGCTACTATATTAACCACCTGTCCACAGAGTGAGGCAAACATTGTAATAATAGGTTTGTGGATGCCCATGAAGAATTGATTGCTCGACCAGTTAACTACTGCCAGTGTGTTGGCATACAGCATGATTCGAAAGTATGTCACCTCCATATTAGAAACTATCGGAGGCTGTCCCATCATCTTAAATATCCATGGTGCTGCCGGCCACATTATGGCTATAGATGCTGCTGAGTATCCCACCCCCATGTACACCATTTGCCAGAAGTAATTTGAGCAGTCCTTATAGTTACCTTTACCCAGGCTTTGGCTTACGAACGTATTGAGGCTTGTCATAGCACCTAAGGCGAAACCGGCAGGAAGGAAACTCACAAAGCCGGCCGGCAGAATCGCAGCTAAGGCATCAGTGCCCAGACGCGAAACCATGAACCTGTCAACGAATTGCATAACGGTGAACGATATGGTCGAAACGACCATCGGCGCAGCCAATTTTAGCATGTATCGCAGCGAGGTTTCATCCGCTTGAAGAGTTGTCGAAACACCAGATGTTCTGACAGTCATAGATTAAGACCCTGGTTTATTCAAATTCAGTTTCTTCAATAGTGTTTCGGCTGATATTGCTGCAATATGTAACTGCTTTATTGAGCTGGTGTGTCCTGAGATTATATTGATATCGTGACGTTTGACGCCGAGTTGCTTAGCTAAAAATCCAAGTAAGCACTCGTTGGCTTTGCCTTTTTCTGGGGCTGCCGCAACCTTGATTTTCAGCATCGTGTCAAGCCAACCGCAGGTAGCTGTTCTGCTGCTGCCGGGTACAACTTTGACCCTCAAGACGATGCCGTCATCAACGTCCTGGATTGCTTTATCAGTCATCAATTCCCATAAACGTCAGTAGCATTTTTTCTGCCAATAAAGTTTTGGGCTCAGGAAGGTACAGTGATCTCTGTGGACCCCAAGCCGGTAAGTATTTGAAGCTAATCGACATTTTCTCTCAGGTTGGTGCCAATCGCCATCTGCACGTACTTCTCAATTTGCTCAGCTAGCTGGCCCAATGAAGCAAGCTGGAAATCTTCATAGTGGCCTGGAACAAACTCACCGTCCAGCGCTTTCTTGGAGATCCTCACTCGTATCACCGACGGTTGGGCCTGTGATTTGCTAAAATCGCTGTCTTTATGCTCGGTTAGTTCAACACGCCAGTCCTCACTGATAAACACGAGGCACTTACCTGTAAAGACCGCTGTCGGAAAATAATCGCACAATAACTTAAGCGTTTCCATTTATCCTCTTATGTTTAGCCCACCAATTTCCAATTTATTGGTGGGTCATCGAATAAAAACATATCCGAATAACTGCGAATCGTCAAGTAATAACAGTTTCAATAATCGCTCACAATCCCTGGTGTGATTATTTTAGGCCGACCTTATTGACTTCACCGATGAGCCATGCTATCATTTCGGTTGGCAGCAAAGGATTATTGTGCCATGGCAAAAATAGGGTGCGTCATCAATGACAATGAAAATAAAGGGAATTATCTGGCTGGATTCGGTCATCGAGAAGATTGGTACCAAGCATCACGTTTCCTGCGAGGAAGTCTGCCAGA
>CAYSPM010000047.1:15666-16925 GCA_964432925.1 uncultured Pirellulales bacterium
GCGATGATAAATTCGACGGCATCCGAGGCGGTTCTGATTCCCCCCATTCCAAGAATGGGTATTTTGCAATCCTTTGCCACCTCATTGTAAACTTTGTTAACGAGATAAACCGCTATTGGTTTTATTGCAGGCCCCGACAGGCCGCCGGTCCGGTTGGCCAGAATGGGCTTGCGAGTTTCAATGTCGATGACCATTGCTGTGAATGTATTTATCAAACTAAGTGCATCGGCACCAGCTTCAATCGCTGCGCGAGCAATCACACTAATGTCTGTGACGGAAGGGGACAGCTTTACTATTAACACTTTATCTTTGGCAGCTTTCTTAACAGCCGATGTGATTTCTGTGACTATTTTTGGGTCTGTGCCGAAACTAATCCCGCCCTTTTCAACGTTAGGGCAACTGATATTCAGTTCAAATCCCGTTATAGCCTTTTCTGTCGCAAGCCGCTCGACCACGGCAACGTATTCGCCGATAGTCTCACCGGCAACATTGACAAAAACCGCCGGCTTGATGTTCTCCCGAAGAGGCAATTTCTCTTCGATGAATTTGTTTAGCCCGATATTAGCTAAGCCGATCGCGTTGAGCATGCCGCAGTCCGTCTCAACAATTCTTGGCGTCGGATTGCCTTTTCGTGGCTTTAGGGTGATGCTCTTAGTAATGAACCCACCCAGCGAGTTTATATCCATAAAGTCACTTAGCTCATCGGCGTATCCACACGTCCCGGAAGCCGTGAATACCGGATTTGCTATCCGAATCCCCGCAAAATCAACCGAAATATCAACCTGTTCGCTCACTTAATGTATTGCCAAAATTGTATCAATATAGATATTGTACTATTTCATTCGAGGACATTAACTTCCTCATAATCGCTTATGTCATAATCGTCTTCGTAACTGAACTCTACTTTGCTTTGCCTAATAATTTCAGCCAAAATATCTTCCAGAAAGCCTTGATTAACCGCCTCGCGAAACCTATCGAGAAGGATAGATATGTTAATTATCTCCTCAATGCAGGCCATGTAGCGTGAGACAATCTTTTTGACTGAGTACTGCTCCTCGGCTTGTTTTTGTATCTTGCTCTTTAGGATTGAAACTGACTCTGAGGATTTTATTACAAATGTTACTGGATATTTCTCGATTTTATCTATGTCGAGAAAATATTTATTTACATCCACAGTCTCGGTCACTTGGAAAAACCGCCCAAGTGGTTTCATAACAAAGTCAATTCCTCCATCATTTGCATTGGTACGGCCAGTTTTG
>CAYSPM010000048.1:0-5854 GCA_964432925.1 uncultured Pirellulales bacterium
CTTATAGTCCTTTACGTCCTCTTCAAACTGTGCCCGTTCTCTCTGTAGCTCGGTTAAAAAGATATCGTTGTCGGATAGAGGGCCGCTTGCGGAAAGAGCCACCTTGGGCGAACCGATAAAGGCAACACCAAAATCAGTTATGATTCCCCATCGTCCCTCGTTGTCAAACGCGCTTCCCCAGCCAATGCCGATGTAGGGCGCGATATCGTTAAAAGTCATTTGGCCGGTCAGGCTCGTAATATCGTCGGTGGTATAGGTTACGTCGCCTATTGTCAGGCTTGTTGCAGACTTCGCCGTCAGGTCCACATTCGAGTCATTTAATATCACGCCGGCAGTGATGCGAAACGACCCCCCGAAGACGTGCCAGTCAAATAAAGCCGAGCACGATAATAAGTCCAAGCCAAAGTCGTATTCGATATCACTTTCTGTACCGTCAAGATCTAGGTTGAAGGCATTAGCGCCGAGCCGAGCATTGATACCGGGCGTTATCTGCAGGTGAGCTTCACCGCCGAGACCCAAGGTGCTACACTTGGCGGAGATGGCCAGCGGCAAATCTGCAAGGATTGGGCTGGAGAAAATCAGCGTTGACGCAATCATTATCGCCGTGGTTTTTACTATTGTTTTCATAGTGTCTTTTTCCTTTCTTTTGTATTTATTTATGTCGCACGAACACCTGTGAGTAGCGGTCATTACCAATTGAGAAGCTTGTCATCACATTTAATCTACAAATAGATGGCCATGATTCACCCCTGCAATTTATCGGCCAAATTGGACGTAGCTCTAAAGAGGATAATTGGGTTTAAGGATTATTGCAGTTTTTATTGGTATTCTCGGACGTAGGAAGCCACAAAGTGCTCCCTTAGGTCCGTTGCATGGCAAAAATCATTTGCATCTGTTGGCAGGCCTTGCTAAGATATTGGCATACGGGGCCATAGCTCAGTTGGGAGAGCGCTTGCATGGCATGCAAGAGGTCGTGGGTTCGAATCCCATTGGCTCCATTTCATGTCCAACTGTTCCCCGGATCTTGTGATGAATCTCCTGGTTGTGGCCTAAAAGAATCCTGCCGGAATGTGTCAACGTGAGTTGCCCGCGATTTGCTTTATTAAGAAATCACCATAGTAGGGAGGGTATTATGAAATTTTCAAAAAGCATTCGGATTGTCAGAACTACTAACATTTAATTGCGTAAAGTGCAAAAGGATAGTTGATTTTCATAGCAAGAAGTTTGACAATATCCGTGTTTCAAAGGAGATTGGAGGTAAATATATCATCATTAGGAAAACCATCTATTTCGAAGGAATATGCAATGTATGTAAAAATAGTGTGTTGTGACAGCAGTAAATATTTTAAGGCAAGACTGAGTGTTTAAGTAAAGGAGGTAATGTATGAGTGTTAAAGGTACGCAAACCGAGAAGAATTTGCTTGCTGCCTTTGCTGGTGAATCACAGGCGAGAAATCGCTACACGTATTTTGCAAGCCAGGCAAGAAAAGAAGGCTACGAACAAATAGCAGCAATATTTGAGGAGACTGCTAATCAGGAAAAAGAACATGCTAAGAGGGAGTTCAAATTTCTCGAAGGCGGGGATGTTGAAATCACCGCAGCATATCCAGCAGGTGTCATCGACAACACACTTGAGAACCTAAAGGCAGCGGCTGCGGGAGAACATTACGAAAATACCGAGATGTATCCGCAATTTGCAGAAGTGGCGGATAAAGAAGGCTTTGCCGAGATAGCGGCGGTATTTAGAAAAATTGCTGTTGCTGAGAAGAGGCACGAGCAAAGATACCTCGCTTTGGTCAAGAACATTGACGAAGGTCTTGTTTTCAAACGTAGCAAGCCTGTGAGGTGGGTATGCAGAAATTGTGGATACGTACATGAGGGAACTGAACCGCCGAAGGTCTGTCCTTCGTGTGATCATCCGCAGGCCTATTTTGAAATCGAAGCGGTTAATTACTGAAACAAAGTGGTGACTTAGCCATGAAGGAGCGAAAAGGTATTGTGACAATGAAGGGTAAGCCAGTCACTCTGATCGGGCCTGAGCTAAAGGTTGGCCAGGCTGTGCCCGATTGCGAGCTTGTGGACAATGATCTTTCGCCGGTTAAGCTCTCATCATTTCGCGGCAAGGTCTGCGTTATCGCTTCAGTTCCGTCGCTGGATACATCGGTTTGTGATAAAGAGACACGCAGATTCAATGAAGAAGCACAGCGGCTTGGTGATGATGTAGTGGTCCTTACGATAAGCATGGATTTGCCGTTTGCACAAAAACGATGGTGCGGAGCAGCGGGCGTCAAGAATGTACAGACGCTTTCTGATTACCGGCAGGCGTCGTTTGGAAGGGCTTACGGCGTGTTGGTCGAGCAGTTGCACCTTTTGGCTCGGGCCGTGTTTGTTGTGGACAAAGAAGGTGTCATACGATACATCCAAATCGTCAAAGAAGTCGCTAATGAGCCGGATTATGAAGCTATATTGAAAGCGGTAAAAGAGTTGTTGTAACAGCAAAGTCTTCTGTGTTTGGAAAAATCGTTTTTGAAATATAGACAGTTGGACTGACAGAGGTTTAGTGTGATGAGGCAATTGAAGCCAAATATTTACGAAGTTGGGGCAATCGACTGGGATAGAAGACTATTTGATGAGATAATCCCGCTACCTGATGGAACGAGCTACAATGCGTATTTAATAAAAGGTAGTGAGAGAACAGCTTTGCTTGATACGGTTGACCCGACCAAAAGCGAAGTGCTGATTAGTAACCTTGTCTCAGCCGGCGTCGATAAGTTGGATTATATTGTATCTCATCATGCTGAGCAGGACCACTCTGGTGCTATACCTGATATACTGACACTATATCCCGATACAAAGATTGTCACGAACCCCAAGTGCAAGGCTATGCTCATTGATTTGTTGAATGTCGAAGATGGTAATTTCATTACTGTTGAAGATGGTCAGATGCTATCTCTGGGCGATAAAACACTGCAATTCATTTACATTCCTTGGGTTCATTGGCCCGAAACTCTCGGCACTTACCTGCAGGAGGACAGAATATTCTTTCCGTGTGATTTCTTTGGCTCACACCTTGCCACGAGCAGCCTTTTTGTGGATGATGAGCCGCGTGTTTACGAAGCTGCCAAGAGATATTATGCTGAGATAATGATGCCTTTTCGGATGCCGATTCAAAAGAATCTGGAAAAAATAAGGGACCTGCAGATAGGCATGATTGCTCCGAGTCACGGGCCAATTTATGATAAGCCCGAATTTATTATTAATGCTTACAGGGACTGGGTCAGTGATGCAGTCAAAAATGAAGTTGTGCTGGCGTATGTTTCTATGCACGACAGCACAAGGGAAATGGTTGAGCATTTTGTTGACTCGCTAATAGAAAGAGGCATTTCAGTCAGGCAATTTAATCTTACAGTCATCGATATCGGCCAGTTAGCTATGGCACTCGTCGATGCGGCAACGCTTGTTTTGGGTTCGCCAACGGTTTTAACGGGGGCGCATCCTAATGTAGCGTATGCAGCGATTTTGGCAAACGCGCTTCGGCCGAAAACAAAATTTGCATCCATCATTGGCTCCTACGGATGGGGTGGCAGAATGGTTGAACAGCTTACAGGTTTGGTACCTAATCTCAAGGTTGAAATTATTGAGCCAGTGGTAGCAAAAGGTTATCCAAGGGATGAGGACTTTGTGGCTTTGGATCAGTTAGCCGATCAAATCCTTACAAAACACAGGGGACTGAAGATTATTGATTGGAAAAGGGCTTTTTGAAGGTTAGGTATATATAATAGAAATTTCAGCGTAAGGAAAGGAGTAGGAACATGGCTAAGGAATTGGAAGTATACAAGTGTTCGATTTGTGGCAACATTGTCGAAGTTCTTCATGGTGGTGCCGGTGAGCTGGTTTGCTGCGGCCAACCCATGGAGAATCTGGTCGCAAAGACCGCTGACGAGGGCAAGGAAAAGCACGTACCTGTCATCGAAAAAGTCAATGGTGGTATCAAAGTGAAGATCGGCAGTGTCCCGCATCCGATGGAGGAAAAACATCACATCGAGTGGATCGAGGTCATCGCCGATGGCAAGGCGTATCGGCAGTTTTTAAGCGCAAGTGATGCTCCAGAAGCTATATTTAACATCGAGGCGGATTCAATAACTGCCAGGGAGCACTGTAATATCCACGGACTGTGGGAGGTAAAATAGAGATGATCAGCAAGAAGATGGAAACTGCTTTGTACGAGCAAATCAATGCTGAGCTTTACTCTGCCTATTTATACCTTTCTATGATGGCTTATTTTGAATCTGAGAATTTGCCCGGCGTGTATTTAGACCGCTGGCGACAGTAAGGAGAATGAGAATGGGTATGCCTTTCAACGCAGATGAAATCTTTGAGATGGCTGAGCAAATCGAAAGAAATGGGGCAGAGTTCTATCGTGCTGCTGCTGGCAAGTTCTCAGCACTTAAACAGACGCTACTTGATTTGGCAGCGATGGAAGATGAACACCTCGAGACTTTCAAGGCTATGCGGGCTGAGCTTTCGACAGCCGAACAGCAACCGCTCGTTTTTGATCCTGACGGCGAAGCGCAGATGTATCTACGCGTTATGGCGGATGGTCATGTTTTTATTGTACACGATGATCCAGCCGAATTACTGGCAGACAAAGACAAAGCAGAAGATGTACTGAGTCTGGCTATCGGGATGGAAAAGGATTCCATCGCTTTCTATGTTGGCTTGAAAGAGGGTGTATCTCGCAAAGCAGGCAAAGACAAGGTTGAGACTATCATTAGGGAAGAGATGAGCCATATCACCATCTTGAACAAGAGGCTTGCTGCTTTGAATTAGTCTGCTGTCATAGGCGCAGTACTCACAATGGCCTCGCTAATCTTATTTGGTATCTTGGCACACACAAGAGTGTACCACTATATATGGGGACACAGAGTGGAACCGATGCTTTGGTATGAGGGACCGGCCTGATTAGGAACGGCTACAACCTATATCGAGGTAGAATCGATAACTACTACAGCAGAAGGAGCAAAACACATGAAGAAATATAGGTGTCTGGTTTGTGGATATATTTATGACCCGGCGGTGGGCGATCCGGAAAATGGCGTCAAGCCTGGCACAGCTTTTGAGGACTTACCCGACGACTGGGTCTGCCCGGAATGTGGCGCCGGCAAGGATCAGTTTGAGCCGGTTGAAGAGTAAATACTGTTTATGCGATGATAATAGGTCTTCCCAGGTAGCTTTAGAAGTTTAACTGAGCTTGTAAGGTGGTTGTGGCTTTGTGCTGGCCGGAATTTGTTTAGTGATTAAGTTACGTTTTTAAGATTCTGTAAGATATGGCCTATACGAAGGAAATCACGCCATCTGTAGCTGCTGAAGATATTGTTTGCGCGGATACATCTGCGCCGCCGTGCATCGTTGTGGTTTTTGGTGCATCGGGCGATCTTGCGCACAGAAAATTGTTTCCGAGTTTGGCGCAAATTTGCCGGCAAGGTCTACTGAATAAAAACTTTTGCCTGCTGGGTTGTGGTCGAAAGGAATTCTCTGACGAGCAGTTCCGCCAATCGGTGCTGGGGGCAATTACACCTAAGCCTTATAATGAGTTAGACAATTCGATGGATGAATTTATCTCAAGATTTCACTATCTGTGTGGTGATTATGCCGACCCAGGCCTTTACAAGCATTTGAGGCTCAAACTTGTAGAGCTAAAGCGCAAAGCAAAGATTGATGGCCCATTGATTTTCTACCTTGCTGTTCCTCCTTTCCTTTATGCTACTTTGGCTGAGCAACTTAGCTCAGCCGGATTAGCGTGTCCAAACGAATTGGAGGCTCAACAGGTCAGACTCGTTGTTGAAAAGCCTTT
>CAYSPM010000048.1:5954-16833 GCA_964432925.1 uncultured Pirellulales bacterium
TATCATTTGATGCCGATCCCGTGCGTGATGAGAAGGTCAAGCTTTTACGTTCAATCCGTCCGTTTGAGCTGGATAAGCTGAATAGCTTTATCGTGCGCGGTCAGTATGGACGCGGTTTTGTAGAAGGGCAAGAGGTTACTGCCTATCGTGAGGAGCTAGGAGTGGACCCGCAATCCAGGATGGAGACCTTTGTGGCGGCTAAGTTGTTTATCGACAATTGGCGTTGGAAAGGTGTTCCCTTTTATCTTCGGACGGGCAAGAGACTCGCCAGAAAAGATACTGAAATCGCTATTACCTTCAAGCAGGTGCCGCATTCGATGTTCGCGTCAGTTGGACTGAATGAGATATCGCCCAACGCTCTTATAATGCAAATACAACCTGAAGAGGGAATTTCGTTAGCCTTTCAGGCGAAAAGGCCGGGCTCAAAGATCTGCATGGGCACGCTCAATATGAATTTCAGATACCAAGATGTCTTCGGCGTTGCGATGTCTGAGGCATATCAAAGATTGCTTCTGGATTGTATGGTTGGCGACCAGACGCTCTTTACCAGATACGATGCGGTGGAGATGGCATGGAAATTATTTACACCTATCCTTGAAGCCTGGGAGAGAGATGATTTTGTGCCATACGAGTATCCTGCCGGTTGCCACAGCTTTGCTCAGGCTGATGCGCTGATTGAAGTTGATGGACGGAAGTGGCGAAAACTTGCTGAAATCTGATATTCATTCAGCCATTTCTTGATAGCACAATTTCAGCAGAACAAACACATCGGCAGAAAAGCACGAAAGTGCGCAGAGCAGAGTTTACCGGTTATCTCTGACAGCTTGCAGAACTGCATTTATATTCTCTGTGGTGACATCCGGGGGCATGCCGCCGCCACAGGAGACTATGATCCGACTTTTATCTTCGAGCGGTTCAAGCATCGAGTTAGCGTGTTTTGATATATCGTCAGGAGTGCCGGCAGCAAGAACATCACGTGGCGGGATATTGCCGAGCAACGTCACTTTATTATTGGTAAGCTCTTTTATTTGCAGTAGCGAATGGTCTGGACTGAAGTTGAAAAGATTGACTTCCATTTCAGATAGTGAGGGGGCGCAGACCAAACCACTTGCATCATTGTGGAAGAACTTAACCGCTGCGTTAAAGCTTGTGTAGATACGCTTTAGATGTGGCAGTGCGGTCTTTCTAAAATCATCAGGTCCTAAAAAGCCAACAATATCATCGAGAATAAAAATGCCATCAATAGAGGTGAACGTTTGCTTTTGGAGTTGAAGCCAATCAATAATGAAATCTGTTATCATTGATAGTAAACAGTCTGTTTCATCCGGATTAGTAATGATGGCTGTAAGAAATTCTGTGGTGCCCATGAGAAAGGTGGCGATGTTCAAAGGCCCACGGGAAACAGCAAACCTGATCTTGTGGCCGGATTGCTCGATTTGTTCCTGATGGCTTTTAAGTCGATTGATAACAAACGGCAGCAGGCCGTCGGTTTGAGGATTTGGCTTTTTAAGCTCGTGTACATCCTTAATGTCGGAGATGATTTTTTCTGCGAAAGGTAAGTTGTTTTCCGACCATCGGCATTTAGTGCCGAAAGCCGATGGCTCGGTGCACATGCCGAATTCCGCCCAGAAGCCTGGCAGAAATATAATGTCCGTAAAGGTGTTAACGGCAGAAAGGTTAGCATCAAGCCACTTTTGGTCGCTGCAATAATAATCCATTGTGGATATACCTGCCCAGCCGGGTAGCCAGGGACTGTCGATAACAAATCCGACCGGCAGAGGTTCAAATAATTCGCCCTTGATTACGTCTATTAATTTTTGCCATTGTTCGTCGGTCATCGTTCTGACGCTCCTACGGGGTGCTAATATGTGTGCTATTTATTTAGAAGGTCTTGATCGGAATTTCCTCGCCGGCCTTCTCAGCGGAGACATACGCACTATAGATAGTTGAGATGCAATCTGCTGCGAGATTGCTATTGCTTTCGAGCGATTCACCGTATGCTACGGTACGATAGAACGCCTCTATTTCTTGCGGATAGCCGGTGAACCAGTCTTCGTCGGGTGATGGATTGGTCCAGCCTTGTTTTGTGCCAATCTTTTCTACAACATAAATGTCATTGAAATTCTGTTCTATCGGGTTGTATGTTTGCATAGCTGTGTTTGGGTTGATATTACAGATTGTGCGGTGATTGTTGGCGGTGACTTCCAGCCAGTTATGAATTCCGCCCAGGACTATATCCGAGGCAATGATGTTGGCAATTGTTCCATCCTCGAACACAATGTGCATCATCGAGAAATCATCAATGTCGTAGTAGTCACTTCGGATGTGCCCTTCGTCTCTGAAACTGGGCATTCGAGTTAGCGCATGGACGCGCGCGGTGACAGTCTTTGGCCGAATTGGTTTTGAATTTCTTATCTTTCCTTCCACACGCTTCAGGTAAAGCGCAGCCGTGAGCGGGTGACATCCTTTGCCGATCATTACGCCACCGCCTGAATATTTCCAGTATCCGTAGGTTTTGGCGTGCGAGCCCGAATGTGCCTCTTCGCCGTAGATCCACAAAATTTGCGCGCCGGTTTTTTCGATGATTTCACGTTCTTTCTGAATCGACGGTGCATAAACCCAGTTTTCAGCATAGAGAATTTTACCTTTGCTTTTCTTCTCCGCTTTAAGCATTCGTTCGATGCTCGCCAGGGCGTTATCGAGGGCTATTTGTTTGCTCAAAGTATCGCCGCGGAAATCGTCAGAGCCGTCGCCAAAGTAGCCGGTTAGCGGTTTTTCCACAACAGCGAACTTATCCTTTTCAAGTGCGGCTATTGCAATAGATTCGTGCGCTGAAGCCGTCGCACAGCAGTGAATTACATCCACATCGTCGAGCAGCTTTTCAAGCGATTTGTAGACCTTAATTCCTCTTTCCTGTGCGTATTCCTCGGCCCCTTGTAGTGAGAAGACACCTTTTATATCTACATGGGTGCTATAAACCTTCTTTATGGCTTCGAAATGAAAGGATGCTGAAAATCCGGCACCAACAATTCCGGCACGAACAGTTTTTTTCTGCATACGATTGACCTTTTTAACTCAAAATTTCCAGACTAATATTCTCGGTTAATTTGCGAATACTGCTGGAAGATATCAGAAATTTTCGCAGTTTTAGCATCGCCAGCATGAATGACGACACGGTATCTCAAGGTTAGGACCTGACCTTTGGATAGCTCAAGGCGGTCATCTTCCAACCAGAACATCGGCGTTGGCGAGAAGAATCCATAATCGCGAGTAAACCATTTAGATGGGAACCAGCGATTGCGTGGGTGTTGAATAATAGCGATGCCCTCTGTAACGCTGCCCCGTGTGCCGCTGTAATCACACCACGGCGAGGCGATGCCCCAGGTTTCCTTTTCGCTGGTTTTACCTTCAGCGTTTATCAATGTGCCGCCGGACTTGACGCTCAACTCCGGCGCAACCCGCGCCGAGAACAGCGAATGGTTCGTCTTTAGAATTTGTATGTCTGTCAACGGTTCAAGTGCAATCTCAAAATCGATAAAGCGCAGATCGGTACTTGGTGCTGTGATAGTAACGGTGCGATGGTCGCTTATGACTGGTTCCTTACCGGGCTGCTGCCAGAGGCATTCGTCCACAAACGTAATACGATTGTCCAGTATCTTAATGATTCGCGGCCCTTGCGAAATGATTTGGCCCTGCTCGTTAGATTCCTGCCAATAATTGCCGCCGTTGACTCGGTCGCAGCCGAAGAATAAAGAATGATGATGCGGATAAGGTTGTGACGTTTCGGTTGTGATGGTTTCACCGGAGGCTGGGCCATTCACCGGCCAAAAATACGGGCACTTTTGCGATTTGTCGAATTTGTAGCATGTAAAAACTTTGCCGCCTACAGTCACGGTTATCTGATTCTCTTCGAGCTTGGCGGTGAGCTTGAGCTGATTTGTGTCTGTAGACGCAATTGATTTTGCTAAAGTTAGAGCGCTGCAGCCGAGAACAATTAATAATATTGAGAAGAACCTGATCTTGTATTTCATCTTGTAATCTTTAATAAACCCAACAGTATAAATCTGGTTCTTCTATAAAATCCAGACCTGTATAGAAATTCAAAATCCAAATTTTCAAAACTTTGCCAGCTTTTTGCATAGTAACATTAATAATAGAGTTTCATAAGTTTGTACTTACAGGTGCCATGGACCACGCATCGGTCGCGAGATCATGCGATTGGCCTGGTCATTATTAACGAACACTTCGAGATCGGGATCCCATTTTAGTTTGTGTCCGAGCCGCATTGAGATTTCGCCAAGCAGGCACACTGTGCAGGAACGATGAGCAACCTCGACCGGTGCAATAGTCTCGGCACGTGAACGGACGCAGTCAAAGAAGTTTGCCTTGTGGTTATTGCTCTCGTAAAGGTGGATTTCATCAGGACCGATTTTTGTCGTTAAAAGCGACTTCGGCTGGGCGTCGATATGGCCTCGCCTGACATAAACCCAGCCTTCGCTGCCCTCAAACAAAACGCCTTGCTTGTTCTTCTTGTTGTCGGCACATATAACTTTGACGCCGTTTGCATACGTGTACTCGATCTCAAACGCTCCATGGACGTCCCACAGACCATCTTTTGGATACTCTGTATGCCCTTCGATCTCGACAGGGCCTGTGTTTTCTGTATCCATACCCCAGTGGGCGATGTCGTTATGGTGTGCGCCCCAGCCGGTTATCATGCCTGAGCCGTAGTCTGATATTCGCAGCCAACCTGGTCGGCCGTATCCCTGCCGCGGGTGAACGCGCTTCTCGATGTAAGGAGCCGAGGGGGCAGGTCCGAGCCACAGGTCATAGTCGAGCCAATCGGGTACGGGCATCGGCGCTTGTGGCGGACAAGATGGGTCGATATCGAATCCGACTTTCACGGTCTGTAGTTTTCCAATTCGGCCATTGCGAACCAGCTCACAGGCAAAGCGAAACCTCGTCTCGGAGCGCTGTTGAGAGCCAACCAGCAACACACGCCCATACTGGCGGATAGTATCACTGAGTATCCTTCCCTCCGGGATTGTCAGAGTTAAGGGTTTCTGGATAAAGATATCCTTACCTGCCTTTGCAGTGGCAATTGCCGGAATAGCGTGCCAGTGGTCGGGCGTAACGATAAAGACCGTATCGATATCCGATCGCTCAATTAGATCTCTGAAGTCTTTGTAGACGGCACAACCTTTGTATGTGCTGGAGGTGCTCTGGCGAGCATAGCTATCTTCCACAAGGTTCTTTGCGTTATTTGCTCTCTTAGAATCAACGTCGCAGACAGCTACAACTTGTACGCTCCTAAAACCCAGAACCTCTTTCAGGTCGCCCATAGCCATCCGGCCTACGCCAATAAAACCAGCCGTGATGCGGTTGCTTGGTGCGTCCTTGCCGAATACCGAACTCGGTACAATGGCTGGGCCGACTAAGCCTATGGCCGCTGCTGTTTGTACTGAGTTTCTCAAAAACTCCCGGCGTGTCAAAGCATTCGTGGCATTTTTGCTGTGTGGTGTACTTTTAAGCATTTCTAACCTGCCTTTTCTGTCTGCAAAGACCAGCCTTTATCATTGATTTGCGGTGGCCAATTATATTGAATGTACTATAGGCCCGCAACGAGAATCTGCTTGCGTTACAGCTATTTTTTGCCTTATCCTGTAGTTGGCACGTAACGTTTCGGCCAGTTTTTCGGTGGTTAAAGCACAGGAGTTATTTGAGAGGATAACAAGCATGGCACAAAAACGAACGCGAAGACGGTTTTTAAAGATGGTTGGCGAGGGAGCGGTGGCCTCTTTGGCTGGAAGCAGCATTATTTTCGGTCAAAAAGCTTATGCCAATGAGCACGATAACAGCGAACTCATAGAAAAGAAGAGTTTTGAGCTTGGCTTAGCTTCGTATACTCTGAGAGAATTCAATCTGGAAGATACGCTTACTATGACCAAACGGCTCGGACTAAAATACATCGCGCTTAAGAGCATGCATTTACCGCTCGATAGCAGTGCCGAGCAGATACGCGAGGTCGTGGAGAAAATTCAGCAAGCCGGGCTAAAACTTTACGGTGGCAGCGTAATTTATATGAACAAAGAGGCTGAGGTACATCGCGCATTTGACTATGCCAAGGCTGCCGGCATGAAGGTCATAATAGGTGTGCCGAAGCCTGAGCTGCTTTCCTTGGTTAATGAGAAGGTTCAGCAATATGACATCAAGGTTGCGCTTCATAATCATGGCCCAACAGACAGGATATATCCAACGCCGGAAAGCGCATACGAGAGAATCAAGGATTTGGATAAACGTATTGGGCTTTGCAATGACATCGGACATACGATGCGGGCTGGCGTAGACCCATCGATCTCAGTTGAGAGGTTTGCCCAGCGGCTGTTAGATGTGCATATGAAAGATGTAACAGCAGCGGACAAAAGTGGTAGGGACGTAGAAGTAGGGCGAGGTGTCATTGATATCCCGAGATTTCTCAGAACACTTAAAAGAATCGGCTACACCGGCGTCGTGTCATTTGAGTATGAAAAGGACGCGAAGGATCCGTTAGCAGGCTTAGCTGAGTCGGTCGGCTACGTTAGGGGCGTGTTGGCTGCGATATAATTTTAGAACGCGGGCTTAAAGGCTGACTATTGATGCCGGTTCAGTGAAGGAGTTTTTTGCCTCAGATTGGAGAGTAACTTGTGCCTTATAATATTAGAATGGTGAGCACATATCCGCCGAGGAAGTGTGGCATTGGAACTTTTTCACGCGATTTAGCAACGGCGCTTGCGCATTTTACTGGCGAGGTTGGCCATGTGCGAGTCACGGCGATTGATAATGAAAGTGGTCCTTATGATATTCCGGTGGACCTTACAATAGACCAGTATAATCCTGAATCCTGGCGTAATGCAATCACCCATATTTCAACTCGTGCGAGTGAAAGCTCTAATCCTACCGTAGTAATACTTCAGCACGAATACGGACTTGACCCTGATGAAGATGGGAACGATGGCCAGGGAAATAACTTTATTAATCTGGCCAAGGTATTCCATGAACGTGGCCTGACAACGTTAGTCTATTTACATACTGTTTTGGATGGGCCAGACCCCTATAAGAAAGATACCATCCTGGAGTTGGCCCAGTATAGTGACGGACTGATAGTAACAACCGAAAGTGCAATTCAGATACTTGAGTCTAATATCTATGGGATTCAACATGCAAAGCTTAAACATATCGACCACGGCATCAGAATGCAGCACCCATCGCAGTACGATCGTCTTGAAATAAAGCGTCAGTACAGGCTGGAAAACCGGTTTCTGATTACGACGGTTGGACTTCTATCGCCGGATAAGGGCGTTCAGTACGGTATCCGGGCCTATGGTAAATTCCTGGATGAATCCTGCACGGAGTCTCAGAGAAAAAGGATCGTGTACCTAATAGCTGGCCAGTGTCACCCCGAATTTGTAAAGGCCGATAGTGGAGATTCCTATCGGGAATTTCAGGCTACACTTAATCAAGCACTTGAAGACGCAAAACTAAGATGGTGCAAGGTAAAGGAGCTCGGCACAACAGACTTTGAAAAGTATGACCTTGTCTTTCTGGATACGTTTCTGGATGAAAATACACTACTGAAGATTTACGGCGCGGCGAATGTGATGGTGCTGTCTTATCTTAATATGCAGCAGATATCCAGTGGCATATTAGCAGACACGTTAGGCTCGGGTAGAGTGGCGATAGCGACAAAATTCAGGTATGCAAAGGAACTAATTCATTCGAACAAACGCTGCCCGGATGGCCTAATTATCGGCAGGTACGCCAGAGGCATCTTGGTTGATCCGGGCGAGCCTTCTATCGAACAAATCGCTCAGGCTCTCGATTATTTGGTTTTCAACGAGAAGAAGCGTCTTATGATGGAAAAGCAGGCCCATCAGAGGGGTTTCCAGATGCGGTGGTATAATAGTGCGTGGGCGTTGTTACAATATATTGACTTTATTCAAGAGCAGAAGGAGCTTGTAACTGGCCGAGGCGTAAAATTTGTAAGGGAAAAGCCTTCTATGATACAATTTAATAAGCACCGCCCTACAACCGGAAATTCGTCTTCGGCAAGAGCGAGTTTGGTTCAGAGCGAGGAGAAAATCTTGCCTGCATAGGGCGAATTTTGAGCTTGGCCATCCTGCGCAGCATGGCTTACGCCACTTACGGGAGATTCTGCCCAGGCCTTCGGCTTTGTTTTTCATAATTGATATTGGATTTTACAACTCTTTATAGCGGTTATTTTCCTCGTTATCAACGTGGAATTCTTATTTAAATTATTTTATCTCTATAAGAAATCATTATGTGAGCTTGACGATTTTTTGTTCTTTTGCGGATTTGTATATCGATAGAATCACTTCCACGGCCTTTCGGGCTTCTGAACCGCTTATCCAGAAATCATCGCTTTTTTCCAGAGCGTCTATAAAGGCCTTGAAATTTCGCCTGTGGTTTTCGTGTGTAATTGCAGCAGGGTCAGCGACGCCGCCACCACCTTCGATTCGGCCAAACTTCTTTCGTATCTCTTTGTCTTCAGGCTGCTCCTGTAAGAACTGCCAAAGTGTGATACTGTTCTCCACGTTTATGACAGTGCCTTTGGTGCCGGTGATCTCGAATCGCCTGAATTGGCCCGGATACGAAGCGGTGGTACCGTAGATGATTCCCAAAGCACCATTTGTATAACGTAACACGGCTATCGCTGTATCTTCCGTTTCAATCTGGGGATGCCCAAGTGTTTCTACAAAGGCCTGTACCGATTCGATTGGAGGCATTACATCACAGAGCATATCCACCATGTGGATGGATTGGTTCATCAGTGCACCGCCACCGTCAAGTTTGCATGTGCCGTGCCAGGAGTCTTTGTAGTACTCGTCGGTTCGCCACCAAGGCACGTAAACGCCGGCATAGGTTATTGTGCCGAAGCGGCCGGAATTAATCGCTTCTCTAAGTGGTACCATGAAGTCGTTGAACCGATAAGGAAATATACCGCCGAGACGAGTTCCACTTTTTTCGTGAGCTTCGATCATCGCATCAATTCGCTTTAGCGTGACATCCAACGGTTTTTCGCATATTACGTGTTTTCTCGCCTTAGCTGCAGCAACGGTTGGTTCCATGTGCAGACCACTGGGCGTGGCAATAGTCACGATATCTATGTCGTCGTTATTGAGCAGGTCGTCATAGCTGCCATAGGCTTTGGCTTTATATCTTGCTGCCAGTTTTTCTGCCCGCTCCAGGATTGTGTCGCAGCAAGCAACCAGCTTGGCGTTGGGGATCTCCGCTATGGCCTTTGCGTGAAAGTCGGCTATTAAACCGGATCCGATTATTCCAAAGTTCCATGTCTTCATATTTGTCTTTCTATGAGTCAAAGAAAAAAGAACTAATGCTCTGTGACTCATAATATGAGGCACTGTCATTCCGCACCCATTCGGCTGCGCTCAGGGCAGACTTTGATGCGGAATCCATAGCCTCCAGAGACTGGATTCCCGCTTTCGCGGGAATGACAACCATAAATTAAACTGTCACAAAGAACTAATCACATTTCAGTCCTACCTCGGCTGCGATTTCACGTACCGCAGCGATTGCTTTCGAGAAAAACTCCGGCCCTGTAGAGCCTCCGAACTGACCTCCTGTCCGCAGGTGCGGCTCCATCGTCAAACAGCCATCATAATTCATTGACGCAAGCTCAGCAAGCAACTCCTTAATCTGGCCATCACCTTCGCCCGGTATGCTGCCAGTGTCTTCTGAACCGAGCTTCCAGTCTTTGATGTGAATGTGGACAACGTAAGGCTTCATTAAGGGCCAGCAGCTTTTAACATTGTCGGTGATTTTTTCGCCCCAGACGAAGTTTGCCGGGTCGTAAGCCAAGCGAAGCCTCGACGAGTTGATGGTTTTTACGATATCGACACAATTTTTTGCTGTGTGGCCATATATATTTGCCTCGTTCTCATGCACCATGGTGACATTGGCATCTTTCAGCAATTCAACCTTCGCAGCCATCCTTTCCATGACCTGTTCACGGTAGTCATCGATCTTCTTGCCTTCTGGGGCGTAGTAACTAAACATTCGGATGAAAGGCGTTTCAAAGAATATAGCCAGCTCAACCGCATGTTTGAATTTGTCCAAATGCGGCTCAAATGGCTCATTGAGCTTGACTTTGCCAATCGGTGAGCCAATTGCGCTCACCTTCAAACCGTGGTCTTGTATCATCTTCTTTGCTTCATTTCGCTCGTCATGAGTAAGGTCCATGATATTCTTTTTGTTGATAAAGCGAGGCTCGATAAAGCTGATGTGTTCTTTGGCAAGGTATCTAACCTGTTCGAGAAAGTTGTCTGTAACTTCATCGGCAAATGCACTTAACTTGGCCATTTTTGTTTGCTCCGATCCCTTTGTTTGCGCTGCGTTGTGCGATTGATTCGATCTTTTATGCTGGTTCACTTTATCAGATTTTTATATCACATCCAGCCATTGTCAAGAAAAGTCTGGTCTGCGCCCTAGAGCTCTGTCTTAGGATGTTTGAGGGGTTGTCATGCTGAGCCGAAGGCGAAGCATCTGGCCTTATCAATTGAGATTCTTCGCTTTGCTCAGAATGACAGTCATCATTTATCCTTAGACAGAGCACTAGAGGTGATGGCGTTATTTTGCTTAGATGATATTTTCTTGGCTTATACTTTCTAACACCATCTATTTGTGATAGATGCGAGCCTGGTTGGAAGATTAGCATTGTGAAAGGCCCTTTCTTTTGTGGTTGCTTTGTTCTCTTGCGTCTATATAATCATGGCAGGATTTTACATTAGGAAGCAGCAGTTTTTTTGAACAAAATAGTTTTTCAATAAAAGAAGCAAATGGCTCGTTCACAACAGCATTATAA
>CAYSPM010000049.1:0-16128 GCA_964432925.1 uncultured Pirellulales bacterium
TCTGTGCCCACGCAGCACAATTTTTTTTGATCGGCCAGTACCTCCTTCCTTCAAGGTCTAAGCACGGATCAGCCAAAAATTTGGCTCTTACCATTGGGCTTAAAGAAGTCTTCACAACAGACATTGTCGCTTCTGCTGGAGCCCGAATGTTAAAATATATATGAAATAT
Source organism: uncultured Pirellulales bacterium (assembly GCA_964432925.1). Lineage (GTDB taxonomy): Bacteria > Planctomycetota > Phycisphaerae > Sedimentisphaerales > Anaerobacaceae > CAYNTC01. The sequence goes on from CAYSPM010000049.1 coordinate 170, forward strand.
TGCATGCTGAAAGTAAGTTTCACACATATAATTTATACCACAAAAACCACCCTGACTTCAAGAAAAATATCTTATAGAACTCTACCGAAATTGCTTTAGTATTGCCAAATCAATACTCGACTTCCCTCTTCAGAATGCTAAACTTGCCATCGTCTCGGAGGAGTCTTAGATGCCCCAAGCAGCCAGAAAATGGGACTACCTTATAATCACAACCTCTAACAAACAGCAGGCGGCCTATAAAGAACAGCTTGCCCTGCTGTGCGGGCTTGGTTTCTGTCAGACGCCAAAAAAGTCATTGTCGTAACCGATCTCGATGGAAAGTGCGGGAAGTGGCGCAAGCGCTTCTACCTTATAGTGGTGCTAATACCAATTGGAGTTAGTGGTGCTAATACCAATTGGAGTTAATTCTTGCGCCCTGTCATTCCCGCGAAAGCGGGAATCCATAGGTTTATATGCACTGGATGCCTGCTTTCTCAGGCATGACGCAATGATCGGTAGTCTGTTAAAAAACGCATTTATTTAATTGGATTGGTATAAATAGTGAACTTGAAGGCGCTAAGGTACCGACGGCAGATGCTCAACTCTTGGCCGAATTGCTCATCAAACTGAGCATACTAATCGTTCATGGAAGAAAATGGCAGGATCAAATCGGAGGGATTGTAGGGGAAACAAAGATTATCTTTACTGAGCCGGGGCTCATCCCCGACGCCAAGATTCATTATCTGCCGACAGACTTGCTCGATCCCAAGCGCAACGCGGGCCAGACCTTGTTGTATTACACCGGCATCACGCGCTTGGCTAAGAATATCCTACAGCAGGTAGTAAGCGGGTATCTTAACCGCGACCGTGGAACAATGACCACGTTAAAGCAGATTCACGACCTCCCCAAAGCAGCGGCTAACGCAATCTCGCGAAAATATCTGTCAACGTTCGGCCACGTAGTCAGCACCGCTTGGCAACTGAATAAGCAACTCGACCCGAACTCCACTAATAACGATGTGGATTCGCTTCTATCAAAAATTCAACCATATGTTTTCGGTTCAAAGCTCCTCGGTGCCGGAGGTGGCGGGTTCCTGCTGATGGTCTGTAAATCACTTAAAGATGCCGAAAGACTCAGAACTATGCTTGAGAGCGAACCACCCAACGACCGCGCACGTTTCTTTGACTATGATGTAAATCCAGCCGGCCTTGTAGTAACGGTTTGCTAAATCTCTTATGTGCCTGGAGCCAGTTTCGACATCGCCTTTGTACGAAACTCGTAGAAAGCCCTCCTAAGAAGGAAGTTCAGATCCCTTTTATCATACACCGCCCTACGCAGCCGCGTTAGAACTTGCTTGATTCTGAAAGCTCGCGAGAACTTTTTACTTAATCTACCGAGCTGTTCGCCAGTAAGCTCCTCGGTTCTCATCACGACCTGCTCTGTGTTGTACTTCTGCCAATCATAAGTAAGAATTAGGCCTTTTTCTTTTGCCATCTCAAACAGCTTTGTTCCCGGATAAGGCGTAATAAGACTCCAGTTCACCCCATCTGGACGTATATCCGACAAAAGCTCAAAAGTATGCTTTGCGGTCTTGAAGTTTTCTCCCGGCAATCCGAGAATGACATGTGCCATGGTGTAGATTCCCTGCTCTTTTGTAATTCTAAAGACCTCTTTTATCATCTGCCTATCTACACCCGGCTTTCCGATCTTGTCCAACAGTTCATCGTCTCCGGTTTCGATACCATAATGGATTCTGTTGCACCCTGCCTGTTTCATTTTCTCAAGAAGTTTTTTGGAAATCCTATCCACTCTGGTTTCAAATAACCAATTTACCCGCAGCTTTCTCTCTAGCAGAAGATCACAAATTTCTTCGATCCGCTGCTGGCTTGCAGTAAACACCTGGTCCCTGAAAAGAAAAGCACGCACAGCAAAATTCTCTGACAGGTACTCCATCTCGTCGATGATTTTAACAGGCGACTTGAACGAAATCTTTTTTCCAAAACCAACCGGATAAGGACAATAAATGCAGGGAAATGGACAGCCTTTTGCTGAAAGGATGGGAAAGTAATTAAGAGGCCTGCCCTCCGGACTAAAAAAGCAAAGCCGGTATCCGCTTACAGGCAATGTACGATAGCTTTCCAGGTCAAGATTATCCAGACTCTGCTCAGTTCGTGAAGCGCCAAGTTGATTAACGCTGATAACATTTTGAGCGTCGCGATTATCTCTGAAGATAAGTCCCGGCACTTCTCGTAGAGAATTCTTAGATCCATCTTGTAATGCACGGATAAGACTCACGACGCCATACGAATAGAAGGGGTATTCTCCATCCACTATATAATCTATTTTGCTCTGGCCCAGAACTTCATCTGCAAGAACCCTCGCAGTGACGCCCAGAACTACTAAAACAGTTTCAGGAAATTGCTCCTTTATTCTGTTCAGAAGCTGAATGTCACCATAAAGTGAAGGCAAAGACAACATCGAAACAACAATGCCGGGTTTGGAATTGCCTATTGCAGCTATTATGCCATCTAAATTCAGACGCTCCACCTGTCCATCCAGAACTTCCAGATTGTGACCTGCTTCATTTAAGCCTGTGGCAAGATAAGGCATGAACACTCCAAAAAGAACATCCCCGGAATGACCGTAGTCCTTTCTTCGCACCAGGCGGGCATTGCCGAAGCCTCCCGAGTAGTCTCTATTCACATCCATGCCCGCAGGGCTTGGAAGGTTCAGTATCATTACCTTCTGACCATTAACCATCCTTATCCTCCTGTTAGCCTGATTTGCGTTGTTTGAATAACCTGCGAAAAGACTTTAGCCAAGAAAACAAAACCATCGATATCACGCCGCCACATTCGGTGAGGCTCCAGCACAAATCGATACACCCACTCAAAACCCATCCGCCGTACCCACGCTGGGGCCCACTTAGCATTGCCTGAATGGAAATCAAAAGCTGCCCCAACACCTATCATTGTGCACGCGTCAATCCTGCCAATATGGGCCGCCATCCACTTCTCTTGTTTCGGCGTACCCAGACCCACCCAAACGATATCCGGATTTGTTGCGTTGATGCGTTCCACCACCGCATTATCTTCTTCAACACTAAGAAACCTAAACGGCGGAGAATATGTCCCCACCACCTTCAAGCCCGGATACAATGATAACAATTTCTCAACAAGCCTATCAGTGACCCCTTCCGCCCCACCATAGAAAAAGTGTCGACAATCGCCTTTTCTACCCCAGTCACAGAGTTTTAGCATCAAGCTGGGGCCGGTAACTCGACCGTTATGCGAATAGCCCAGAATCCGCGCTGCTATTACTACGCCAACGCCATCCGGCAATATCAGGCTCGCGGCCCTCGTTGCGTCACGCATTGCCGCATCTCTCAGGCACATCATGACGCTGTGGGGATTCGTCATAACAACATAATGTCTCTGTCTATCATGCCTCCACTTTTCAACCGTATCCAGCACAGTACCGTAGCTAACCAAGTCAAATTCTATATTTAGTATTTTTGACCTCGAGCCCACAATAAGCAATCCCTGCGTGACACACTCCTGCTGCGACAACTATTGCTTTCCATTCTCCAGCCAATTCGAAGATAGGATTGCCAAGTCATTTGCATCCACGCCGCCATCCCCGTTCAAGTCACCTAATATAGGCTCAAATATAATAGTCACAGCACCTCCCGCTGGAAGTGCATCGTACATCAAACATGTCTCTGCAGCGACAGCCTCTGCACTTGGCTGCTCCGCATCCGAATGCAGATAAATTTCGTAATCGAGCTGTGTTCCGCCTTGAGCAATCACAATATTGCCTACTAACCAACTGTCGGGCACTTCAGTTGTCAGAGTAAGTGGCTCATTAAATATGTCCGCATCTCCCTCGAACTGCAGGTCGACTATGATAACATTATCAGATACCCGGTGTGTTTTTATGGTTGTGCCGTCTCGTTCCAAATAGTATCTGGCAACCTGACCTTGTGGAGCTATCCAGAGCTTCTGTATAAAATCTTCCACCAGTTGCTCCAGGTGCGCCCGGTATACCCTCTCGTTGACCGCCTGACCGCTACTTGGTTGATTAGGATCCTCAGTCAGATTATGCCACATCTCCACACCCCACCCTCCGACCGCGAGGACATCCTCAATATACGTCCGCAACTCGCCTACATACACATTATCCGCCAACGTTGTACCCCAAGGCGATGGATAAGGCGCAACATATAGTTTGAACAAATCTGCACCAACACCACTGTTAACTCCCCAATGGACCCCCCTTGCAGAAATATAGAGTTGCTTAGCAACCGCCACGACATCATCACCCAGCTCTCCGTAGGGCGCTGTGTATGTAACACACGGCTGACCCGTAAGCTCTTCGATGAACTGTTTGGATTCACTTAGTTCTGTCCATATCACATCAGCGTCTGCTCCATTCAAAGGCGGATGGTTCACAGTGTGACTACCGAGCTCGTGCCCCCGACTGAACATGTCAAGAAACACTGTCTTGTCCGCATAGCTTGTGATAATATTGAAAGTACCTCGCAGGCCATACTCTTCCAGTATAGCCGCCTGTTTATTGCGCATAACGCCATTATCGTCAAATGTAATGGACAAAGCTCCATACGCCCCACCCTTCCATCTCGCAATGCGAGTTGTTCCATTAGTATCAGCAAAAGCACCTCCACATAACAGACAATACGAAAGTCCTAATACAATCACCACCTTTAATAGTCGCTTCTCTGTGTATACTCTTTGCAATCTCATAAGTTGACCTCTCAATAAAGTAAGTAATCCTGGAAATGGTGAAAAACTTCGGCAAAGCCCTTAATAACAGACATGCCGCAAATCATCTAACTTGAATCAAACTCATAGCCTTAGTGTAAATCCCCATCAATCGATCATAGTAATTCTCAGTAGAGTACTCGTGTTGAGCCTTATCCCTACCTGCTTGGCCCATACTGCTGCATAGGTCTGGCCTACTCCAGAGGTACCTGATCTTCTCTCCCAGTTCATCAGCATTTCCAGGCTCGAAAAGCAGGCCGGTCACGCCATCCTCGACGATCTCCTGCAGTCCTCCGATGCGAGAGCAAACAACAGCCCTGCCGTGCAGCATTGCCTCAACAATAGTGTTACCGAATGTCTCAAGGCAAATACTCGGTAGGACTATAATGCGAGCATTCTTATAAAATTCGTGTTTTTTGGCGCCGTATAGATACCCTACCAACTCAATGTTTTCAGGTCTTTCAACTGGTAAACGAAATCTCTCTGCAACTGCCCCCGCAAGCTTAAAGTGTATATCAGGATTTTTGCTGGCAGCCTGAAACAGATTAATAATCCCCTTCTCGGCGCTAATCCTCCCAATATAGCCCACGTAATCGCCTAAGTCCGATTCTGCTCGCACACTATTGAAGACAACTGCATTCGGAATCACCACAATTCTATCTGCTGGAAAACCCTCACGGATGAGCAATAGACGTTGGAACTGGGCCACTACAGCATATATCGTCACATTCTCCAAAAAGAATTTTCCTTTACGAGCAATATAATTGCGAACCGCATACCCGAAACTCCTAAATATGTCACTCTGACAGTTAAGAAAGATACACCAGTATTCTTTGCCCCCCGCGCATTTCTGGCACATCCGCCCATCTGTCATAAACAAGCCATTTGGACATATCAATCGGTGGTTATGGACCGTCATTACTACTGCAATGCCAGCCTGGCCGCATACCCTTAGCACTGACGGTGAAATAAGAGGAAAGAGATTATGGACATGTACAATATCAGGCCTGAACTCATCCACACATCGCTGCATGGTCTTCACTGATGATAAGTTGTATATCCCACTAAAGAATGCACGAATCCTTCCAAACCGCATCCTCGAAATCTCTGTGCTGCTGCGTGACAACCTAAACAACTGGTGACCGCGCTGGGCTAACAACTGCGACCCTATATCCACAATAGCTTCTTCGCCACTATAAGTACCATATTCATTATGTACAATGAGAACACGCAACGTTTATACCGTGGGTCGCGCCACCCAGCCCCCACTGGCTAAATTGCTCTGCTTTAACAGCTCCGAATATCGCAACATTACTCCGTAGATAAAGTTCCAGACTAAAGCACTAAAAGGTGACACCAATGTTGGTCCAAAAAACGCTGCACTGTAAAATCCACAGACGCAACACAAATAGAAGACCAATACATCCTGTTCTTGTCTGCGTCTCAGCCTTGTGCTCAAATGCAACAGTGCGATTGGTATGCCCATATAGAGAGTCACGGCCAGTGAAAGACCCACGAGCCCAAGGAATCCAAATATGCTAATAAAGGAGTTATGCGGATTCTTAAATGACACATCCACCAGTCGATTTCTAAGGCCCTGTCCGAAAACCACATCTTTTGCCACGGTGGCTTGTATTATGGACTGCCACATCTCAAGTCTATGAGCACGCGTCCCCTCTTTGTGCTCCAATACTTCCGATGTCCCAAACACAGTTTTAACTAACTCGCCCTGGTCACGCGCGTTAGTCAGAAAGGGCGCGTCGATATCAGTCAAAAGCAATATCGCAAATGCAAAGCTCAATCCAGCCAGAATGCCAACGACCTTTACTGACAACCTTCTGTACCACAGCCTCCAGTAAACCAACAGAATAAAACACACGCCCAGTATTCCCAGCAGCGCGCCCCGCTCCATCGATGTTAGATACCCGGCGAGAGATAGACACACCAGCAGCGTTGTGCGTACTACACCGAGCCGATAGGCAAAAATACATGCGTATGCAAGCCCAACAGGAAAGTAAATATATGACGAGTCACTATGTCCAAGCAGCGATATTCCATTGACAGTCGGTCCCACGGAGTCCAAGGGATATACGAGTGAAACAAGATGATGGATGTCACTAATGATAATCGCCCAATAAAACCATCGTATGAACCAAGCTTGCTCTTGAAAAGAGCTAAGAGCAGCATAGCCAAAAAAGATAAATATCGCATAGTAAGCAATCGCAGAAAGTTCAACGCTTAAAAGCCCGGCCTCTCCGTAAGCAATAGCCACATACGGCACTATCATCAATACATATAATGCACACGCTACACCAAAACCATTACGCAAGAACTGCCTGATAAATTCTAATCTGGCATATAGCAAAATCATGAGGATTATTGTGATTTCTCCCCCATAAAGCGGCGGAATGCCGCAATAAGCCGCACCTCTCCTCAGAACAAGAAAAACAAACCACACCGCAATCGCCAGACCGATTTTAGCTCGGCGCCATATTAGGTAATCCGGATACAAACCACAGTGCAGTGTTGACAGCTTGTAACTACCCTCTATCATGCAACACCTTTGCACGGAAAATCACAAACGAACATCGTCTACAAGTCACAGAATCCTAGCGCCTCCATAACCAGTTCTCAGCTAAAAATGTAAAGTCAAGGAAATTAACAAGACTATCGACGTTCATATCAGCCATAAGCGCCCGTTCCTCTGCCAACCACATATCAGAAAACACACTTATGTCTCTCATATCGACCGTCAGATCGTTGTTCAAGTCCGCAATATTAGGCTTAATAAATCCAATCTTCTCAAAGGGAATACGCTCAAAACCCGAGAGAGTGTAAGCTGGCGAATCCGCTCGTAATGCCAAATCCATATTCCCCTCATCAACGAACAACGGGTCTTCCTTCTCAATGTTGTCGTCACTGATCCGATAGAATAATTTAAATCCTTCACAAGCACCAAGGCAGCCATCCTCAAGCCAAACGTTGTTTTGCCACCCGATGTTTCTGATAATCACACAACCCTCTGGCTCCTTGGCCTGTTCGAGTCCGTTGTCCAAAATCCTGGCCAGACGTGGATACTTCTCACTCCATGGTGGTTCCTTGTAATGATAACGTTCGATATTCTCAAGTAGATGCCAACTCTCATCCAAATATGGCGCATCTATCCATACTTTACCTCTTCTATCTGTGTAGTGAGCCGAGCCGCACTTAGCGATTACATTATTCTCGATGGTATTATCCCGTCCTCCGCCGCACATTATTGCCCTGCCACTGATTTTATATAACACATTTCCAAAAACCAAGATGCCGCTGGCGCAGTCATCAAGGTATATCGCATGCACGCTGTTCTCACCGCTAAGCGAGCTTTTAATGTCGTGAACGAAATTGTAGCGGATGATATTACCCCGCAAACCCCAATCCCTACCGGCATAAATCGCACCGGCGTCATCGACTTCGTAACACACATTGTGTATCTCATTTAGTTCAATTAAATGCTCATTGCCGTCAAAAAGAATGGCCGAATGAGGTGCATCATGCACCAAATTATTTGTCACGATACAGCCTACGCCGTTCAAACGAATCGCTGGAGCATAAGTCCTCTGCCAACGACTGAAGTCGTATATATGGCAGTTACGAATAAAATTTTCACAACTTATAAGTTGATAACGATTACCTCCCCAGGCCAAAACTCCGGCTGTTCCAACTGAATTAATTACACTATTCTCGATACCATTACGCTCTCCTGATATACGCGCACCCGCTGCGCGTATATTACGAATAATACAATTACGGATAAGATTGTCGGTCCCATCATTGATATCGATTCCGTCACCGCACCCCATCTCAATCCTCAACTCCTGCAAACCTATGTGAGAAGTCTCATCAAGCCTGATGATCGGCTCGGCAAGCAGAGATACTAATATCTCGCTGCCGGAGATATCAGCCGGCGGCCAAAAATAGAGAATTCCGCCTTCGCGATCAAGATACCACTCACCAGGCGAATCGATTTCCTCCAGCAAGTTAAGAACATAATACGGTGTGCCGGCAATAATCCCGTAACCGGGTTTTTCCGTAAGTGTTATCTCTTTCTTGGCAGTATCAATCCTAGCAATCTTGCGAATCTCGCTGGCCCATCCCCACCGCCAATAGCCCATAGCCCATGCATCTTCAGCTTCCTGCCAGCGCTCCGGTCGAGGATCCTCATAACCAAATGTAATATCATCCTTGGCTGAAACCGTCTGCACAAAGCCTTCATTTGGCCACCGTGCCACTTGCATGATTTTGCCATCAAAGCTCAACTCCACCGCCAATGGCTCGCTATAATCACTAATTCCGTGTTGCTGCAGATCGATCTTCAAACACTGACCTCGTGCGGAAGCATCGAGCCGGTTCCAAACCGGACTGGATGCGGTAACTGCGGAAAACCAACTTGGTTCTATCTGACGGCCCCCAATGATTCGGACATCTTCGTTCGGATAGCTCCTGTAAACCACCGGACTGTCTTCACTGCCGGAGTCTTCGCTTGTCAACTCGAAACTTTTCTGACGAAAGTACTTTCCTGCCCGGATATAAATAGTAACATCGCCAAGCGGAAGTCCTTCCTGCTCTTTGAGTTGGCGAATCACATCACGCGCCTTTTCGAGCGAACCGAACGGTCTTTCTCTCGTCCCAGGATTAGTATCATTACCGTTGCTCGCCACGTAGAATTCAGTGGCAAAAACTGCCGCACCAAAACACGACAAGAAAATAAAAATAATTATTGTGCGTCCCATTTCTGCTCTGTCCAGGTCAACTCCGGTAGCGCGCCTGATGTCAAACGCTGAAAGTAAACCCAATGATAAGTTCGCCTTGCTGCACTCGAGAGCAGCATTCCAACCGCCGCACCGGTTGGACCAAACAAACTTACAGCGGGAATGCCGATAAAGATTGCTAAAGTACATCCAAGCAATTCAGCCTGAAAGGCTGCAACCGGCTTTCGCAGAGCATGAAGCCCTGATACAAGTGGGCACGCTAACAGTTCTATCCCCATACCGATTGCACATATTCCAACTATAGGTCCAGCACCGGCGTAGGATGGGCCGAAGATTTTCACAAGCGCCCATTCTCCGAAAACCAACAAGCTCAAAACAAACAGACTCACAGGCACTAACAATATAATCATGGCCAAATTGACCGTCCTGCGTACAGCCGCACGTCCGTGAAGGGCGGCGTGGGCTGTACTGGGTCCGAGATATCGGCTGACGCCCATCAACACAGGATTAACAGCGGTGGCTAAGCTCATACATGCGCCGTACACACCGGCTGCCGCCGGACTCTCAAATGCAAGGATAATCCAGGGATACATTTGCAGAGTAAAAAAACGCGCTGCCGTCCGAGCGACCAGCCATTTACCGAAACGCCAGTTCTCATGTATATGGCTGCGCAATTGACCCCGAACGAAACCTATCTTCTTTCTTTTAGCAAACAACATAATCAAAGCCGCCGAACCGGAAAAGCACCCCATAGTAAGGTAAACAACAGCGGGCGTTAGCCATTGCTCGAAATATGCCCACAATAGTACGCCGATCGTGGCAATATTCACAAACAAACCCATCAACAGACTTGCCCACACTTGAAGCTTCGCCAGCAATACAAGCCGCATGAAATCACGCAATAATACAGATGCTGAAGCAGCCGCAAGAGCCAACAATACTTTGGCAAAGGCAGCCGACTCCCCTACGGCCAAGGTAACAAATCCTGCCAGTATAAATACAGCCACTGCAATCGCGGAGATCATAATATGACAAGCAAGCGTGCTACCAAGATAGAGTCGGCGGCTCTTCCTCTTCAGGCGAGGACTAAAAACAGTAAACGGCGCGCCGGACAGGCTGAACTGCACATCCATAATGATAACAAGCAGGGTAAAGCCGAGAATATAAAAACCATATTCTGTCTTACCACAAATCCGAGCAACAAATACTCCCGCTAAGAAATTGGTGATACTATAGAGTCCTTGATCGAAAAGAACGACGAGTCCCCGCCATACAGCCGGATGAAAAAAGGTAGAGGCCCAACGGCGAAGAATGGATTGGACCCAAACAAGCAGCAGCCTCACATATTCTGAAATGCCAGGCGAAACGCTTGTCGTCACCTCATCCTCAGTAGCTATATTGAACCTGGACAACGCTCCTCTGCTCATCGTAGCTTTCATATCGAACACTTTCTATGCTTATGGCCTCGGACGTCATGGCCATATCCTGAAGTAAAACAGCCGTGCTTGGCTCTTCAATCAATCTACAAAACAAGGTAGTGCGATGAACCGCTGACTCGAGCGAACCGTCAACGTTCACGCTGGCTTCAAAGATCAGATTCAACTTGGGTTCAACAGCCCGAATGGGTATAGCAGCCCTGAAAACGTCTGACATCTCGCTATCTTCACCGTTCGCATGCCAGAGCAGCGATCGATACGTAGTACCGCCGTCTTTCAGCGTAAGTAACAATCTGGCAAAGCCTAATTGACGCGCCGCCAAACACGCTACCCTCCACCAGTCATCAAACGTTGTCACACACTGAAAATGCAGCCGCACATCCTCAAAGCTTTCTATTTGTGCCTTCCTCTGACGGGATACCGTGTGATTGTGCTGAAGCCGAGCTAAAGTCTCCCTAAGCCGGACCGCGCCGACTACACGGAATACTAAAACCTGCGACACCAAAGCACAAACGAAGATAATAATAGCCACCGTTGATGTCGCAGCAACTATAAGAATTCCCAAACCTGCAAAAATTGAAGTAATCGTATATATGATTAGAACAGCGCCCCGATGCGAATAGCCCAAGTCGATTAACCTGTGATGAAAATGGCTGCGGTCGGGTGATAACAGTGACCTGCGTTCCAAAAAGCGACGCAGCATAGAAAACAAAGTGTCGAAGATTGGTATACCCAAAGCCAGTACCGGCACGGCCATCTCAGCAAAGCTTGCCGACCCACCAACCACCATCAAACTGGCACAGGCAATAGTAAAGCCCAGGAACAGACTGCCACAGTCACCCAGGAAAACCTTAGCAGGATTGCGGTTGAAAAATAAAAAACTCGTCAGACTACCAAGCAAGGCCACAAGTAGTAAACCACAAACAAGGTCTCCGTGGCTAACGGCAATAATCGCAAGTGCAAAACACGTTATTGCTGATACTCCAGCCGCCAGACCATCAAGCCCGTCACTTAGATTTACGGCATTAGTAATACCAACTATCCAGAGAAGTGAAATTGGCCAAGAAAGCAACCCTAAATCAAAGGCAATTGACTCGGTGATTACAAGTGACTTGAATCGTATCCCGGCTGCACAAACAGCCATAGCTGCAACAAGCTGCACGAAGAGTTTTATCCGTGCTCTTAGATTCTTAATATCATCCACCAATCCAACAATGAAAACTAACGAGACAGCACAAAGTAAAACAATAATCTTTGCCTGGATACCACCACCATCTCCAATAGCACTGTGCAGATATAATGCAAGCACGAAGATCAACGTCACAGAAGTAAAAACTGCCGCACCGCCGATCCTCGGTATGGCCTTTGAGTGCATTTTTCGAACACCCGGGACATCAACCAAATCAAGTCGGTATGCTAACCAAATAGAAACCGGTACAGCTATTAGGGCTACCAACGCCGAGCCAAGGTATACAAATAGATACATTTCGATTGGCACGAAAACCTCGCAGCTAAAAACTGGTTCAGTCTCGCATATCCGGCTAGAGTAAAATTCTTCTCGGACTCCGTCCCCGTCGGTGCATGTTTAACCGACTGCCTTGACCACATTTTATTCAAAGGTGCCCTGGTCGTATATTTCGACAGGCCACCCTCTGTTTTTGCTTAACAGCAAAACGTAGCGATTCACAGTCTCCTCCCCCTGCTCAGCACGCGCCAGCCGGACTATGTCCGACTGTTTCTCTTTGACAATACGACTCTTAGCTATCTGACTTCTACGCGCGTTTTAAATTCCCGGCCACCATAAGGTCGCCTTCTTTCTCACTCTGCCTCTCCCATTTCTTCTGCCCACACACATGCGTGCAGATATGGCGACGACGATAATCATATAAGCCGCCGTTGTGAGATACTTTATTTACAACAGCTCCAAAAACACGTGCTCCGACTCCTTGCAAAGCGTTACGAGTCTGTTCCAGATCCAAGCGAGTTGACCTTCTTGCACTATAGACGAGAACTGTCACATCACAAAGTGCCGCTAAAATGCAGGCGTCCGATGCGGATAGAACTGGGGGAGAATCAATCACTATATAATCGTACTTCGATGTCAGCACTGCCATGGTATTAGCGAACGCTTTGCTTGTTAGTGTCTCTGAAGGATTCGCTATCTTCGGCCCAGATAACAGCAAGTCCAGACCAGCTATACAACTATGGCGGATGACCTCATCAAGCACCTGACCATGCACTAAAACGCTCGACAACCCAGGTTCACCTGCAACTTTGAACACTTTGTGCTGCATAGGGCTGTGTAAGTCAACATCCACTAAAAGCACACGCTGTTGAGCCTGTGCCATTGTGACGCCAAGATTACTCGCGAGTGTGGTTTTACCATCACCCGCTGTTGGTGAGGTCACTACAATAGTCTTGACTCTACTTTTGGGATTACCGAACATCAACGCTGTTCTAATAGCCCGGTATGCTTCTGCCACACGTGAATTCGGTTCTAAATATGCTTTCCTTCCAACCGCTGAAATAGACCGTCTCTTCGTTGCCGTAGGCACCGCTCCTAAAATCGGCACTCCAAGAATAAAGGACGCTTCCAGAAGCGACCTCGGCCGTCGGTCTCTACAACTTCGCAAACATGCCAACCCACACCCAAAAAGAAGCCCTGCCAGCAATGCAATGCCCATAACACGCGCCTTCTGAGGCTTCGACGGTTTTTCCGCAGCCCTGGCCTGCTCAAGGATGGCTATGTTAAGAGCTCCACCCTCTTCAGTAATATCAATTTCTTTGATCCGCTCATCAAGGATGTCGCACAGCTTCTTAGCTTGCTCCCAGCTTGATTCAAGTGCAGTGTACTGGGTCACCTGCTCATTCAGGGCAACGGCCTGCTGACGCTGCCGTTCAAAGTGCTCCCGTACCTGATCCTCTTTTTCTTTGGCCGTTAGATACCGCTGTTCAACGATAGCCAATTGGGCCTCGGCAAACTGCTTGTCAATTACCTCAAGTCGCTCCTTTAACTGATCAATCCTTTCATTTAAAAGCTGCACAGCAGGATGATTTGTCGCGACTTGCTGGGTCAGGCCATCATACCAAGTCTGAAGTTCATCGAGTTTAGCCTGCTGTTGTGCCCTCTCACTGGCTGCGAACGTATATGCGCCTTTGGCTCGTTCACCCTCGACAAACTGCTTTAACTTCGCTGGATCTGTCACCATCGACTGTGTCAATTGATAAAGTGACTCAGCCTCGATGGTCTGCAACTGGGCCTGTGTCATAGCCTCAGAAAGCTTACCGAGTCTGTCCAGTATTATGTTGCCCTGCCGACCTTCGAAAGCAAGGTTCACATTCTCCTTCTTGAAATCCATCATCGCCTTGAGCTTCTCAGCAATATCCTTGTCCCGCTGGAGCTTCTCTTTACGCAGTATTTTCAGTACTTCCCCGGCTGTATCACGTTTGCTGGATTCGTTATAGCTAATGTATGATTCGACCACCGAATTGACCAATTTCGCTGCTTCCGCAGGATACGCAGAACCAAAGCTGACGCTTACTATCTCATCATTCTTTCCGACTGAGACATCAAGGCTCTTCTTCAAAAAAGTGATCGCATCGTCCACAGTCGAGAAGGTCCTCATATTAACCATATCAAGATTATCAATGGCTCTAGTAAGTATGGGTGTTGACTTAAGCAGCTCAGCCTGTGTGTAGAGATAGTTCATGGACGGAGCAATGGTGCCTTCTGCTTCCTTGAGCAGCTTTGGTACGCTCTGCTCCACGTAGACTCGGGACGTGCTTGTGTAAATGGGCTTCTTGCCGAGAAGATAGATTACGCCAGACAGTAGCGCTACAAACAAAACGAGCAAAACAATCCACCAGTTCCGCCAAACAAGCTGGCTCAGACTCTCCGAAAGAATTCGATAATCCGGCTGGCCTCGCAGGTCGCTGTCGCCTTGTTCTATTGCTCCGCAAAGTCCTTCTTGACTCATCGTCTTGCTCCGAAACTTCCGTGCTCGCACTAACCGCCAAGCATGTATAAAGGTGCATATACACCAATGTTAGCTCGGAATGTTCTATCAAGAAACTGCTTTGTACGCGTCCGAGGCGTTTGTTCAATCACAATAATGTCACCCGGTCTTATGATGATATTCGAGGACTCATTTAGCTTTGTACCCTCGTTAAGTGCCAATGTAATATGAACGCTATCGCCGTTCCGCTTAAGACGATAAATAGTCGCGTACCGCGGATCTGTATCACGGTCCAGTCCGCCAGCAAAAGCTATAGCCTGCATCAGGTTGTACTGAACATCAGGTGGATAGGGAAAATTCCCCGGCCTCTCCACTAATCCGAAAACTGTGAACATTGGCTGTCCAAGTCGTTCGACCACCACTGTATCACCCTCCTGCAAGGCAACATCTGCAAACGGCGTATTCAATCCCTTGATTGGAAGTACAAACGTCTCAGACTCACGCGATAACGCTGTGCTGCCTACCAGAAAATCGCTATACGCCCCCAATTTCTTCCCTGCTGCGCCACGCACATATTGAGCTCCACCGACCTCCACCCCTCGCACAGCATCTCTGCCAATCATATCCAGTTCAACTTCTTCGCTCGTGTCAGCCCACCAACCATTTCCATTCACACACCCGGGTCTGAGCGTCTCAGCCAATGCGTAAAGTCCTTCGCGCACCTCACCGATTGGGACATGTGGCGATCTCGTGGTCAACTTTTCCAACACTGCTGTCCTATGAGCAGCGATCGTTACGTCCAGCCGTCCGACAGCCAACACTTCTTGGTTCTGCTCAACAATAAACCAGCCAAACGTACTTGGTGGAGATGTCTGCCGATAGGTCAAGCGTATTCCGGTCCCATCACTGCCATAAACGTGCAGTTGTCGCGACTTTGATCTGGGGACACCGAGCTGCACAGCCTCAAGAAGCCTACCTTCCGGCGGTGAACGCATTTCAAGCCTACGCTGAATATCTCGCTGCGAACGTAGAATCCGTATAGCTGCCGCTCCCTC
>CAYSPM010000050.1:0-16109 GCA_964432925.1 uncultured Pirellulales bacterium
CAGGCTATCTTGAAGCAGTTGAATTTGATACTTACACTTTTTACGCAGACGCAGGAGATGTTGTTAGTATTCTTATGGGTGAGATGATCGATTACGGTGATTTTGATCCCCAAATCGAACTAATTGAATCGGACGGAAACCTTACCCGGCAATGGGGCAGCAGCTCCGCGGCAATCAACGCTAAAACCATCAATCAGTCTGGAATCCATACGATTATAATCCGAGAAAAAGATGGGGATTCTGCCGGTACATATGGTCTTAGCTTGGTAAAAAATCCTGGCACGGACGTGAATGACCCTGAAGATGAACCTGTCCCGATACTGCCAGGTGAGTATAAAAGAGGATACATTGCTAAAGGCGACCTAGATGGATATAGTTTTTATGCGGACATTGGAGATGTTGTTACCATTCTCATGGGCGAAATAGGTGACTATGGTGGTTTTTGTCCTTATGTTGAACTGATTGAGCCTAATGGAGTTCGTACTACCTCTGGATGGCGTAGTGGCAGCTATGCGACAATCAACGCTAAAACCATCAATCAGTCCGGGATTCACATGATTATAGCCCGAGAATATTACGGTATTTATGCCGGTACATACGGACTGAGCTTGATAAAAAATCCTGGCACGGACGTGAACGACCCTGAAGATGATCCCGTGCCGATACTGCCTGGCGAGTATAAAAGTGGCTACATTGCCAAAGGTGACATGGATGGATACAGCTTTTATGCGGACGCAGGAAATGTTGTTTCTGTTCTTATGGGGGAGGTGATTGATTACGGCGATTTTGATCCTCAAGTTGAAATAATTGAACCGAATGGGGTTCGTACCATGGCATGGGGTAGTACCTCTGCGAAAATCAACGCTAAAATCATCAATCAGTCCGGAATTCACATGATTATAGCCCGAGAAAACTACGGGAATTCTGACGGCACATACGGGTTGAGTCTGATCAAAAATCCTGGCACGGACGTGAACGATCCTGAGGACGATTCTGTACCGATACAGCCGGGTGGAAGTAAGGTTGGTTACATAGCCGAAGGTGATCTGGATGGATATAGCTTTTATGCCAACGCGGGAGATGTTGTAGCTATTCTTGTAATAGAAGTAGGTGACTTCGGAGGTTTTGATCCTCAGGTCGAACTGATTGAACCGGATGGAACTATTACCTCAGCATGGGACAATAGCACCGCAGTTATCAACTTTAAAACAATAAATCAGTCCGGAATCCATATGATTATAGTTCGCGAATACGACGGAAATTCTGCCGGTACATATCTTATGAGTTTGCAAAGATTTTAATTGATAACCGGGGGCTTCTGATTATAGTGAGCTCTACTGGTGCAGAGCTTGATGAGAACGGTGTAGTTGATATAGCGAATACACAGTTGATGGACTATAAATGGTTAAAAGTATGAACGACTGAGTCTGTCGAACAGTTTGCATAAGTCATCTGTAGTAGAATTTAAGATAAAAGGGCTGTGAGCATAACAATCACAGCTTTTTTATTCTCTCCGATTTTGTTAGCCTTCGTCCAGAACGACGAATTTTATTTTTCTTCTCCCGACAGGGAGCCCCCAGGGGAATTTGCAGCGGCCAGCCAATCCTGAAGGTTTTTAGCTAATATTTCGACATCTTTTTTTTCGATGATATGGTTGATTATTGCCGGTGGGACTTTTAGCCTTAACATGGCCTTGTGTGCCCTCCGCCAGAGCCGATCTCGCTTGGTATCCGTATCGGCTAAATATAGTTCGGTTACCAGCTCGCCCAGTTTCTGCAGCATTATCGTATCGAGATTGTCATAATACTCTGATATGACTGCCTTCTGGTATTGCGAATAATCATTTTTAGCCATATAACATTCCTATTCCTTGTAGGTATTCGTAACGACCTTTTTTTACAAGATACTTTCATATAAAGCAAGCTATAGGCATTGCAAACGTGCTTTTTGCTGGCTTTGTTGAGATGGGCCGCTATAATCTCGTCGTGCGTATATGGAATCGGTGGCCCTCGTCGGAATTGACGGATCTGAGGGGCAGTATGCAAAATGGGATGCTACTTGTCTTAGGTTGTCTGGTTTTGGTACCAAGGCCGCGTTTACTGGGCCAGACCAGCCAAGGGCATAACGGTTCTGTGGAAAAAAGCTCAGCAACGAACGATCCGGCAAACCGTAGTATATGGATTGGCCAGGATTTGCACTTGGCTGGAAAAGAACTTGCCAGCTTTAAGCTAAGTACTGATGAACATGTTCTTATGTTTGAACAAGGATTCTCAGCTTCAATCGGCGCTGATCAGTTCACCAGTGATAAGGCAGTTGTATGGCTGGAACCCGTTACGAGTCGAATTCGTGACTTAGTTCTTACCGAATATAAAGGTCAAATGTATCTGCAGGACAACATATCGACAAAAAAAATTAGAGGTGCCTCAGTTACCGACTTGAGCCAAACGATGCTCAAAAAGGGCGAGTCTATGCTGTTACGCCTAACCGTCAGCGGCGACGTATTTGCAACAGTCGAGGAGAGAAAAACTGCCGACCCTCGCGACTCGGAGCTTTATGCAAGGGCGCTTGCTGCAGTGGAGCCCGGCGCGCTACAGATCCCACCAGAAACGGAAGAAACAGCACCCAAACCTCCGACTGAGACAACAGAGCACGAAACGCCGGTTGATAAGAAAATTCAGAAGCGCGCTCAAGCCAGCCCCAATCCTGGCGTCGAAAAGGCTCCCTTTGTGAACGTAGTCAACATAGCCCCAGCCGGTGAAGCTTCTCTTGTAGTAGAGTCGGCAAAGGCACCGGATGGCACCGATATTATTACGGTAATCGGCAGAGTCTATCTGTGGTGGCAACAGGTAAATGAGAGGACCGGACGGACACTTCTGCTTGAATTGCAGACGGATAATGCTGTTATCTGGCACGAGCCAAACGCTGTGGCGTGGGAACCAGGCCCTGGAGCGGGATCAACGAGTCAAGAAAACGTCAGTGCAATCTACGTTTCCGGCAATGTTGTAATGACCGAAGGCCAGCGGACGATTCAAGCCGACGAGATATATTATGACCTTGTTCAAAAAAAGGCACTGGCCATAAACGCTGTGCTAAGAAGCTTTGACGTGTCTCGTGGCATCCCAATCTACGTCAGGGCAGCAAAGTTAAAACAGTTAGCCGAAAACAAGTTTGAGGCTAAAGATATTACCTTGACAACGAGCGAATTTCATGTGCCTCAAGTTTCGCTTAGTGCATCGGACGTAACCATTATTGATACGACTTCAATTGACCAGCAAAGCGGTGAAGTCTCCGACAGCAGCTATGATGTGCAAATGCATGATGTTCGGTTTAATGTATACGACAATACAATTCTCGCCTGGCCGGTAGCGCGCAGCAACCTTCAGAGACCGGATGTTCCGCTGAAAAGTGTACGGACAGGTCATGACAGCACGTGGGGAACATCGGTCGAGACACGCTGGTACCTTGCAAGGCTTTTAGGATTGCGAGAGACAGAAGGAACTGATAGCACTTTCTCGCTGGATTACTATGATAAGCGAGGCCTGGGTAGTGGTGTGGAAATTGACTACGTGAAAGAAAACTACTTTGGCCGGATATTAGTCTATACGATTCACGACCATGGCGAAGACCGCCTCGGCAGAAACCCAAGCAGAAAAGACATCGAGCCACCTCGTAAGTCCCGTGGGCGGTTTCTCTTCCAGCACAGGCACTTTTTGCCTTACAACTGGCAGCTAACCACCGAAGCCAGTTACCTATCTGATGAAAATTTCCTCGAACAGTACTATCGTGGTGAATTCAATGCGGGCAAGGAACAGGAGACGCTTATTCATTTGAAGCGTATCGAAGATAACTGGGGGTTTTCGTTTCTGGCTAAGAGCCGAGTGAACGATTTTGCAAACAAGCTGGAAGAAATGCCCGGTGCCGAATTTCACTGGACAGGTCAATCGCTCTTTGACGACAGACTCACTTTCTATAGCGACAGCCAAATAGGCAGGTTCCGGCATCGTTTCGGCTCAGACAGTACACCCACTGGCGAGCAAAGTTTTTATACAATGACGTCCACCAGGAACGAGCTTGACATGCCGCTTGCTGTTGGCCGATCGAAAGTGGTACCCTTTGCAGCAGTTACATTAGGGTATGATGATGGCAGCGGCTTTCAAACAGATATTGATGGTGTCACCGAAGAGCTAAGTAAAGAAATCTGGATAGGTGAAATGGGCGTCCGTCTATCGCCTCAACCATTCTGGAAGGTCTATCCAAATGTAAAGTCGCGTCTGTGGGACTTGAACCAGTTACGTCATATCATACAGCCGCGAGCGGTAGCCGTTGCTTTCGGGCAAAGTGACGCCGTTGCAGAGCAGCGTGATACTCTGAATGTGGGCCTTTCTCAGCGGCTGCAGACTAAGCGGGGCTCAGGTGACAAACAACGAACGGTCGATTGGATGCGGCTGGACCTGGACTTCACGTGGGTGAATGATTCGGGTGACGCATCTGCCGGACCGGATAGATTTATTTGGAACCGGCCCTTCATCCCGCTCGTAAATAGATATACAAGTATGATGCCTCCACAAGATAGGCGCAGCAGTAATATTTATGGGCCAAGACGTAACTACTTCAGCGCTGACTTTCTGTGGCGGTTGAGCGATACTGCATCTATGTTGAGCGATATGTATGTTGATATGCAGAGCGGCGTAGTGCAGCAATTTAACATCGGATTTTCGCGGGTTCGCTGGCCGAATTTAAGTTATTATATTGGGAGCAGATACCTAAAACGCATTGATAACGGCCTGGGGCAGAAAGGCTCGAACGCCTTTACCTTCGCCGCTACATACGTGATTGATCCACGATATACAATCGTTTTTTCACAGCAGTTTGATTTTGATTATGATGCAAATATAAGAAGTGACATTACGCTGATACGAAGGTATCATCGAATATGTTTTGGCTTGACATTCAGTGCTGACGAATCCCTGGATGAGCGGTCCATAGTCTTCAGTCTATGGCCTCAAGGGGTACCGGAGTTAGCGGTCGGCTTGCGTCGTTATATGGGTCTGGGTGATTCAGCATATTATTGAGAAGGTTAAAGATACTAAGCTTTGGTTACAATTTTATTAAGGAGAGTTTTATGGCATTAGTCAATACTAAGAAAATGTTTGAGATGGCCTATAAGAACGGCTATGCGGTTGGTGCTTTTAATGTGAACAATATGGAAATCACACAAGGCATCATCAGTGCTATAGCAGAGGAGAAAGCCCCTCTTATCTTGCAGGTCTCCAGAGGTGCACGCAAGTATGCGAGCATTAGTTACCTGAACGCGATTATCAATGTGTCTGTGGCTGAAAATCCAGATATACCCATCGCAACAAACCTTGACCACGGCGATAATTTTGAGACTTGTAAGCAGTTTGTCGATGATGGTTTCACTTCGGTGATGATCGACGCTTCTTCACTGCCATTCGAAGAGAACATCAAGGTTACCAAGCAAGTAGTTGAATATGCGCACCCAAGAGGTGTCGTGGTCGAAGCCGAGCTTGGTCAGTTGGGTGGTATCGAAGAGGACGTAGTCGGCGTCGATGCCGATGACATTAGTAAGCATGTGGCAGATCCGAACCAGGTTCAGGAGTTCGTCGAGAAGACGGCAGTCGATTCGCTGGCAGTGGCTATAGGCACAAGCCATGGTGCCTATAAGTTCAAGAAGGAGCCAAAACTGGCCTTCGATATCATACAAGAGATTGCGGAAAAGCTCCCTGGGTTTCCGCTGGTTATGCACGGCTCAAGTAGTGTGCTGAGAGAGTTTGTCGATCTGATCAATAAGTACGGCGGCGATATGCCGAATGCCATGGGCGTGCCGGAAGAGTCCGTCAGCAAGGCGGCTAAATTGGCAGTCTGTAAAGTCAATATCGACACAGATCTACGGCTCGCACTTACAGCAAAGATCAGGCAGGTTTTTGCCGAAAAACCCAGTGAGTTTGATCCACGTAAATATCTCGGACCCGGCAGAGAAGCCATTAAAGAGATGGTCAAACACAAGTTGCACGTTTTGGGTTGCGCCGGCAAGGCGGCTGAGTGCGCCTGAGCAATTAGAATGTGCGACGAAAAGTAGAACTGGAAGTGGGTAGCCTTGCTCAGCAGCAGATGATGTTCAATTTGTGTCAGACGAGCACGAGGCTGAATACCGCTTAGATTTCTTGGTTTTAGGTTTTTACTATTAAAGGGTAATTTCTTGCAGTCATCACAGAAGAAAAACTCATTTTCAATGAGCGAGAATAAACACCGTCCAGGTGCTATAGGCACTAAGGTTGCGTTCACATTTGTCATTTTGTGTTCTTGTGCCATAGCGCTATTGTGTTGGTTTGCCACGTGCGGTTTTTCAACGCGGCAGAGTCATCTCGACGTTCTCAAAGCTGCGCCATCCGAACCCAACGTAGCTGAAACGGCAGAGTCGGCACAAACCGAATGTAGCCTTGCTGAGCAAGCGTTGGGGCTTATTTACCAGGGAAAGTTTGATGCTGCGGGTGAGCTGATAGAGCAGGCTGATCAGCCGACCGAGCCTGAACTTACTCAGTTGGTTGAGATTATTAAGGAGCATAAAGCCCTATGTCGACAGCGACAGTCTGCCCGCGAGGCTGCGTACCATGAAAAATTAGCAGAGCTTCAGAAACTCGAAGCGGTAGCCAGGGACGATGATCCTAACGACCCAAACGATGTGAATGAAGTCACAGAGGTACTGCCGGTTATTGCCAGGGTGAGCGAGTTCGCAAATGACGTGCAGAGAGAGGAGCTCCTTTCAAGCCCGTTCGTGAAACAGACGCTACAGAAGGCGATCGACAAATCTGCCGAGCTTGAGTCGAAGGGTGAGTGGCTTGATGCTTACATAGATTGCTATTTCTGGCTGCAGGTTATAGATCCAAACAACGAAGCGTATTCAGACTACGCTGAGCTGCTTTTGGATAGGGCCGGCGTTGCAGCTTCTCTTCAAGATAGTCCATGTGAAACTCGCCAGCAGCGCTATGAAGGCATCAAAAAGAAAATGTTCAGTCGGGCGATTGATGTTTTGGATACGAGTTATGTTAGTCATCCTCTGGATTACGGACAAATGGCAGCCAAAGGCATTAAGCGCTGCACTCTGTTAGCAGATGTGATGGCGTCGTTACCTAAGAATGCGCAGCAGGAAGTTCCAGAAAGTTCGTTTGTACCGCCCGAGTCCAACAAGATTAATGCCTTCTCGGCTGCACTGGAGGCGCTGCGGGATGAGATTGACCAGTCAGAGACGGGTTTGAATAATCGCCAATTTATCGAGATTTTTAAGAAGGTGCTGGCGCTTAATGAAACGACAGTGCAATTACCTGAACCCGAGATGATCGCCCATTTTGCAGAAGCAGCGTTATCTGCACTCGACCCTTATACAGTGATGATTTGGCCTAAACAAATCAAGGATTTTGAAAAGGATATGACCAATAAGTTCACGGGCATCGGCATCGAGATTACGAAGGAAAAAGGATTGCTGACCGTAGCAAGCCTGTTATTGGATACACCTGCATTTCATTCCGGCCTTGATGCCGGTGATGTAATAGAAGCAGTGGATGGAATCGAAACAAAGGATATGAGCCTGCGCTGTGCGGTTCAGAAGATAACCGGTCCAGAGGGTACAAAAGTCACGCTAACCATCCGGCGGTCCGGTGAAGAGGAAGCCAAGTATGTTACCATAACACGGGCCAGAATATTGGTTCCCACGATCCGAGGCTGGCGAAGAACCTCTGAAGGTAAATGGCTATATATGATCGACGAGCAAAATAAGATTGGTTTTGTCCGTCTTACGAGCAGGCCCACCGGCTTTTCGGAAAGAACTGCTTCAGACCTCGAAAAGGTCTTAGATCAGCTTGAGGAGCAAGGGATGAAGGGACTGATTCTTGACTTGCGATTCAATGCTGGCGGGTTCTTCGATAGTGCCATCGCCGTTGCCGACAAATTTTTAAAAGAAGGATTAATTGTCAAGAGGCAACCTGGTTTTGGTAGGATACCTTCGTATGAGATGGCACATAAGGAAGGGATCCATCCCGATTATCCGCTCGTGGTATTGATCAATCAGAGCTCTGCCAGTGCCTCGGAGATAGTGGCTGGTGCTTTGGCGGACGAGAAACACGAGCGTGCCGTCTTAGTCGGCGAAAGAACCCACGGCAAGGGTAGTGTCCAGGCGATAACACACTATCCTCGCGAAGGTGCGCAGCTTAAATATACAATGGCGCATTACCACTTGCCGTCCGGCCAAAGAGTCAAGAGCCGGGAAGAGGCGCAAAAAAAAGACAACAAGGACTGGGGTGTCGGACCAGATATTCAAGTTACGTTAAGAAGCGACGAACTAAAAAATATGTTTGATGTTCAAAGAGCCAACGATGTGCTGTTCCAGGCAAGCCGACACGAGGGTGATGAAACACTCGAGAAATACTCAGCCGAAGAGACGATTGCTGCGGACCCTCAACTTGCAGTAGCCCTTCTGGTCATTAAGGCCAAGCTCGTCGAAGCAAGTGCGTTGGCCTCTGCTGTGAATTAAAACAGGTTTGAAAAGGCTATGACTTTGGCTACGGAAGAAGACACAAGCAAATTTGAGCGACAGAGACAAGAAAAGCTGGCCCAACTCAGAGAACTGGGTATCGACCCATACGGAACCATATATGATGGAACTGAGCCAGCCGAAGACATTAAACGTAGATTCAAAGATGGTGACGACACACAGCAGGCCAAGTGCGCAGGCAGAATAGTGCTGCTGAGGGATATTGGCAAGCTGATTTTTATTACGCTGCGAGATCGGAGCGGTACGATACAGGTGGGATTAAGCAAAAATCTGCTTGGTCAGCAGTGGCAACTTGCAAAGCTGCTGGAGCTTGGTGACATAATTGGTGCGGCGGGTAAACTCGGCAGAACCCAAACCGGCGAAATCACTATATGGATTGCTGAAAATGGACTTACTTTTTTGAGCAAGTGTCTATACCAGCCGCCTGAGAAATTTCACGGATTAGCCGACATTGATCAGCGATACAGGCAGCGATTCTTAGACCTCTGGGCCAATCCGGAAGTTATGGAGCGGTTCAAGAAACGAAGCGCCATCGTCGCCACAATACGCGAATTTCTTAGCTCAAGAGGCTTTTTAGAAGTCGAGACACCCATGATGCAAACGATAGCCGGCGGTGCTGCGGCAAAACCATTTGTCACACATCATAACAGCTTGAAGATGGCCCTTTTTTTGCGAATTTCGCCTGAGCTGTTTCTGAAGAGGCTGCTCGTCGGTGGAATGGAGAAGGTCTTTGAGATAAACCGCAATTTCCGCAACGAAGGATTGAGCAGGCAGCATAATCCCGAGTTCACGATGCTCGAAGTGTACCAGGCATATGGCGATTACAACGTAATGA
Source organism: uncultured Pirellulales bacterium (assembly GCA_964432925.1). Taxonomy (GTDB): domain Bacteria; phylum Planctomycetota; class Phycisphaerae; order Sedimentisphaerales; family Anaerobacaceae; genus CAYNTC01. Next base: position 9,405 of record CAYSPM010000050.1, read on the forward strand.
TGAATATAACTGAGGAGCTAATCGGCCAGTGCGTAGGGCAACATTGCGCGGGCGAGCAAGTTCAATTCGATGACTTGATAGTGGATTTTTCTCGACCTTGGGCCCGGCTTAAATATACAGAATTATTGCGCGAGCATAGCGGCTGTGACATTGATGATATTAACGGCATCAGAGCAAAGGCAAAACAGCTTGATCTCGATGAGGCCGATATGGATGACGCGGTAGTAGTCAACGAAGTGTTTGAGGTAACTGTTGAGGATAATCTTATTGATCCGGTGTTTGTCATAGACTATCCGGCAGCACTGTGTCCACTGGCCAAGCGCAGAAAAGACGACCCGAGATTTGCCGAACGATTTGAATTATATGTCGCCGGGATGGAGCTGGCTAATGCGTACACAGAGCTAAATGACCCGGTTGAGCAATACGATAATTTCCTCATTCAGCTCCGAGGGCAAGAAGAATCGATAACAAAAATGGATACGAACTATATAGCTGCCTTGAAGTATGGTATGCCTCCCGCAGGGGGATTGGGCATTGGAATTGACAGGCTCGTAATGGTACTGACAGGCGCTACCAGTATCCGTGATGTAGTATTATTTCCACTTCTAAAGCCCAAACCGGTACAAGGCCAGTAATGAACACAGATGAACAACGCACCACTAATAGGCGGAAATTCTCGCATGTTATTTGTGCTCGTGCTCACTTTCACAAGCAGCATCTTAAACTCAATGCGATATCGGATATGAAATGTTGAAGCTACTGTTATGGCTGAGGTATCTGCGTAAGAGAAGGATTGTTCTTCTGAGTATTGCTGCGGTTGCACTATCAGTGTCACTGTTAGTAGTCGTTTCGAGCCTGTTTACCGGTTTCATAGATGCGCTTGAGAAGAGCGCTGTCGAGACAATAGGTGATGTTGTTGTTGCGGCGCCGGCCAAGTTTGCCAAGTATCCACTTTTCATCGAGCGTCTGGAAGAAACGGCTTCGGTTGAAGCTGCCACTGCACTTCTGTCGGCGCCGGGCCTGCTGCATCTGGGCGAAGGAAACGTTCGAGCAGTAGAGATTTGGGGAATCGAACCCGGGCGAAGATCCAAAGTCACAGCGTATAAGCAATCGTTGCTAAGGCAAAAGAACTCTGCGGATGATCCCACTTTTGAAGTAGCGGATTTGCCCGAGTCTGTCGGCGGATTTGTCGGTATCGCAGTAGTTGCAGAGCCCAACGAACAAACGGATGAATATGATTTTCATGCCGCAGAACAAATGATCGGACGCCAGGTTGTGCTCACAACGGGATCAGTGACCGAAGAGGGTATTTCAGATCATTCGGCAACGCCGTTCAAAAGAAGAACTTTAAAGTTTGCGATTGCAGATATCGTTTTTACGGGCATTTATGACCTTGACAAGTCCGTAGTTTACGTGCCGATAGAAGGCTTACAGAAAGATTTATATCCAAATGAAGATAGCTGTCTCGCTACAAAAATCCATATCAAGCTCTCTCCAGGTGCGGATACAGAGGTTGCCGTGGCAATTGTTCGAGGAATATGGGGAGTTTTCGCTGAGAACGAGCTTAATTGGCCCACATATCTAATAAAAGGGACTGATATTGCCACAGCCCGACAAATGCAAGTTCGTTACGTAGTCGCGCTGCGAAAACAGATGGGAGTTTTGCTGTTGATATTCGGCGTTGTTAGCCTCAGTGTGGTTGTGCTAATATTCTGCATATTCTACATGATAGTAAGACTTAAGCAGAAAGATATCGCAATAATAAAAAGCTGTGGAATGGCCAGTAGTTCAGTAGCCTTTGTATTTATTGGATTCGGTGCGTTTGTCGGCCTGATTGGCTCAGGTCTTGGTATAGTTCTGGGCAGCGTTATCACAACTAACATTAATACGATAGAGAATTGGATACGAATAATCTTTGGGCTAAAGCTTTGGAAAAGCAGCATCTACATGTTTAGCAGAATACCCTCTGAGGTCAATTGGAACTCAGCCGTCTGGATCGTTATGTTTTCGATTCTTGCTGCGATTATTGGAACATTGATACCGGCAGTTGTAGCGGCAAACACAGAACCGGTGGAGATACTGCGATATGAGTAGAGTTCGAACCGAGGCCCTGCAAAAAAAGCGTGGTTGAAAGGGCTCAGGGGCCGGGGTTCAGGGATCAGCAGACTCGGTGAAGCCTTCTCTGATCCCCGATCCCTGACCCCCGAATCGATTTGGGTTTGATGCTTCCGACTTATCATGTACAAGTTTATCCTTGCAACCCGATATCTGGTAAAACGCCACATAACATACTTTGCAATTTTGGCGGTTTCGCTTTGTGTATTCATCGTCGTTGTGGTTATGACCGTGATGACAGGCCTTGTGGGTGGTTTTAAGCAAAAGAATCATGACTTTGTTGGAGACTGCGTTGTTGGTACAGAGTCACTGGTGGGCTTTGGCTATTATGAGGGTTTTGTAGAACTGCTGGAACATGCTAATTTCGTACAGGGCGTCTCCCCTACAATTAAGAGCTATGGGCTAGTCGGTGCTAGTCGATCAGAGCAGAGCCTTGGCCTGGAAATCATAGGTGTCGACCCGGTTAAGCATAGTAGGGCTACCGGTTTTGCCCAAACGCTGTATTATCATAGAGATGATGTGTCTTCGGTGTTTGAGCCGGCGAGAGACCCAAATCTCTGGGGCTGCGTGATAGGGATTGACCGGGTCTTGGCACGGGATTCTCACGGCAGATACGCGTACAGCACTATTCCACCCGATGTGGAAATTGCGATAACTTGTTTCCCTTTAACAGCAAAAGGAGCTCTGGCTAAGGCCGGCGCTGGACTGGTCAATACTAAAGTTTTCTATTATAGCGATCATTCACATAGTGGCTTAGCCAGAGTGGATAGTTCACTAGTTTATCTGCCGTTCGAACAGGCCCAGTTGCTTTGTGGTATGGCTGGGCCAATCAAAAGAACCAACGCAATTCACATTAAATTTAATCCGGATGTAAGGCTAAATGCCGGGTGTGAAAAAGTTACATTACTGTGGAACAAATACAAAAGAGAGAATGCAAAAAAAGCACAAGCAGATTTGTTTAACTCTGTCACTGTCCAAAGCTGGAAGGTCTATCAACGCTCTTCTATCGCAGCGATGGAGAAGGAGCAAACGATAATGACAGTGATGTTCGGCCTTGTCGGGATTACAACTGTCTTCATTGTTTTTGTTGTCTTTTATATGATTATAAGCCATAAGAGTAAGGACATCGGCATACTGAGAAGCGTAGGAGTGCCCAAATTGGGCGTTATTGAGCTATTTACGGGTTTCGCAGTTATGGTGGGACTTACGGGTTCATTTGTTGGAGCGTTTGGCGGTTGGTTGTTCTTGCTGAATATAAATCGGCTTGAAGACTGGCTCTTCAGACATTTTGGATTTCAGCTATGGGACAGGACCATTTATGCCATAGGTGATATTCCAAACCAGGTGGAAGCTGGTGTTCTGACGACCGTAATTCTTTCAGCGATTGTCGCTTGTCTGCTTGGTGCGCTCGTACCGAGCTGGCAGGCAGCAAGACTTAAGCCCATAGAGACTCTGCAGGTAGGTCAGCTATGAGCAAGAACGAGTTCATTTTACAGGCCGAGCAGGTATACAAATCTTATCGGATGGGGGCTACAGATGTCAGGGTCCTAAAAGGTGCGAGCCTGGCCGTGAGAGAGAGAGAATTCGTGGCCATAGTCGGGGCATCGGGCAGCGGAAAAAGTACACTTTTACATATATTAGGTGGGTTGGACAGGCCCAACAAAGGCATCATAAGATTTGAGGGACGCGACTTGGGCCAATTTGAAACCGGTCAGTTGAACAGCTATCGCAACAAAATGGTGGGCTTTGTTTTTCAGTTCTATCATTTACTGGACGAATTGAATGTATTGGAAAATATATTGCTGCCGGCGATGGCCTCGAAGAGTGTGGTTGGCTGGCTGGAGTATCGCTCGCAGGCCAAGAGCCGAGCGAGAGAATTGCTGGTTCAGCTTGGTTTGTCTGAGCGGGCCAGGCACAAGCCATACCAGCTCTCGGGTGGTGAGAGACAGAGAGTGGCTATCGGCCGGGCCCTGATGAATGAACCCAAGCTGCTTTTGGCCGATGAGCCGACGGGAAATCTTGACTCGGCAACAGGAAATGGTATTTTAGACGTCCTCGAAAAGCTGCAAAGGGCCGGCCAGACGGTTGTGATGGTAACTCACGACGAGAGAATAGCGCAAAGGGCTACCAGGATCGTAATGCTGGCCGACGGAAAGATAAAAGAATAAGGTAAGCGTTCACGGCCTTATATGTTGAATTTGGGCCATTTTACGTCATTGCGAGTGAGGCAGAGCCGAGCGCGGCAATCTCTCTGTTGCGAAGATCTGAGATTGCTTCGGCCTAAAGGCCTCGCAATGACACAAAAACGCTGGTTTGCCCCCGTGAATAGTTACGGAATAAGATGTGGCGCATAAGCAGAAGCTATGCGCGAATTTAAAACACGATAGGTGAGGTTGTTTTATGGGTTTGAAGATATGGCTTGATAACAGACTCGTTGACGAGGCTGATGCCAAAATATCTGTTTTTGACCACGGCTTGCTTTATGGCGACGGGGTCTTTGAAGGCATTCGCGTTTACAATGGCGGCGTATTTGAGCTGGAAGCGCATCTAAGACGGCTCTATGAATCAGCGAAGGTAATTCGCCTTGACGTCCCGATGAGCAAGAGCCAACTTATCAAGGCTGTCGAGAAGACTGTCGAAGCTAACGGCGTGATTGACGGCTACATCCGTCTGGGCGTTACGCGTGGTGTGGGAACTCTCGGCCTGAATCCCTTCGTTTGTGAAGGTAGCAAATTGTTCATCATTGCTGACAACATCCAGCTTTATCCCGAGGAACTCTATGAAAAGGGCATGAAGGTAATTAGCGCAACGACGATCCGCAATCATCCCTTGGCACTTCCGCCTCAGATCAAGAGCTTGAATTATCTGAATAACATCCTGGCCAAGATCGAAGCGCTCGATAACGATGTGCCCGAAGCAGTTATGTACAACCATGAGGGCTACGTAGCTGAGGCAACAGGTGACAATGTTTTCATCGTGAGAGATGGTATAATCTACACACCGCCGGTTGAGGCTGGTGCTTTGGGAGGGATAACGCGAAGGATTGTCATCAGGTTGGCTAAGGACGAGAACATTGAGGTCGTCGAGAGGAACCTGACGCGGTGCGACCTGTATATCTGCGACGAGTTTTTCCTCACCGGTACGGCTGCAGAGGTTATTGGTATTGTTGAAATCGACGGCAGAATTATCGGCAATGGCACACCCGGGCCTATCACGAAACTGCTCAGGAAGAAGTTCTTCAAATACGCCCACGCAAAAAAGTCATGAGTGTTGAGTTTTTAGTTGTTAGTTGTAACTCAAAACTCAAAACTTGAAATTATTTTTCGCTAAAAGCTATGCAGCTACCCGCACATACGGATATGTCAGGCAATATGCCTTGGAGTGGGATACCTGCTTTTAGGCTAATCGATTGCCAATTGAACCAGGTTGGAGAACTGATCGATCAGCAATTGACCACCTCCGCTAAGGCAGGAGAAATCAAGCCACTGCTCGACTATGTCAGTAGCCGAACCGGCAAGATGATTCGCCCTGGATTGGTTTTATTGTCGTATCGCGCCATGTATGATGCGTCGTGCGAAAAAGAGAAAATGGATTCCTGTATCCGTAGGAATAACAATACGCGATACGCGATACGCGATACGCAATACGAGACTATCCGTGTAGCAGCGATTGTCGAGATGACCCACAATGCCACTCTACTGCACGACGATGTAATAGATGATGGGCAATTGCGACGAGGCTTGCCCAGTGCAAATCGTCTTTGGGGTAATGAATCTGCTGTGTTGTTGGGAGACTTCATTTTAGGCCGTGTTTTTAAAATGTGCGCCAATCTCGATCCGACAATAGCAGGAACAATTGCCACGATAGCACTGCGTGTCTGCGAGGGGGAACTAAGACAGGTAATCCAGAGACAGAACTGGCATCTAAGCGAGGAAGAATATATCGAAATAATTACCGAAAAAAGCGCGGCCTTTTTCAGTGGTTGTTGCCGTCTCGGTGCACTTTTAGCGCAGGCAGAAGAATACTACGTGGAGATGCTTGCGCGGTTCGGGCTAAACGCCGGCATCGCATTTCAAATTACCGATGACTTGCTCGATATCACCGGCAAGGAGAGCAGAACGGGAAAAACCGTCGGAAGCGACGCAAGTAAAAGTAAGCTTACTCTGGCTGTTATACACTTGCTCAAAACCATCGATGAAGCAGAAAGGCGCAGACTTTACAACATGTTAGATGCTCCTGTAAAGTATCAGGGTACCCTAACCGAAATGCTTAAAAGCCACGGCAGCCTCGAGTATGCGCAGGACAGAGCACAACAGTTTGTCAAAAAGGCTGTCGAAGCATTGCAAGGCCTCGCGCAGAGCGAGGCCAAGACAGCTCTAATAGAGACAGCTCGGTTTATGGCGGCCAGGGGGGCCTGATACCATTCAACCTGATCTTCAACTGTGGATTTCAGATTATAACAGAACGATTATATAGGACGTTCTGAGTCTTTCGGATCTGTCAGCTTCGTGTGAGAACTCGTATGTATCTGTGTGATACCAATTGTGCTTGATATTTGCGCCTTTGTCATTTCGACCATAGGGTTGCGAA
>CAYSPM010000051.1:0-16084 GCA_964432925.1 uncultured Pirellulales bacterium
GCGAAGACTTTAGTATCGTTTTGGCATGGAGCATTACCGTAAGTCCAGCCATACGACCGTTTCACTTGGTATGGATAACAAAATATCGCAAGGGGGTTCTTACGGTAGAAATAACTAAGAGAACCAGGAAACTGATACGCGAGATATGTCGCACTTGGGATGTAGAGATAATCCGCGGGCATGTGGGTAAAGATCATGTACATATATTTGTCTCGGTTCCACCTCATATATCAGTTATCAAACTAGTGCAGAGTATCAAGGGCAAGAGTTCAAGAAAAATGATGTCAGAGTTTAGGAACCTGAGCAGGCAATTCTGGGGCAGGCACATATGTGGCAGAGGATATTTTGTGGCCAGTTCTGGAAATGTTACGGATGAAGTGATTATGCAGTATATTGAGCTTCAGGGTAAGGAGCCAGAATCAGGGGAATTTCGTATTGACGGCGAGCTTTAGTGGGCTTACAGCCCATCCACAAAGCTACCGCCTCCGTACGTGTTTAGCCGGATTGCGCAGCGAGAGACAGGCAAGGGCTGATATATTCTGTAAAATCTGTCATCCGCTGCTGACAAGTAACGCCTATACTTGCCAATATCTGCCAGCAGTCCCGACCACGTTCGCTCTTATTGCCACACGAAACCTCCCTATCACCGCAGGACGCAACGCCCCCTCCGCTCGATTGTTCGTCGGCTCCGCAGAAGGCTCATACAGGCACCCAAGTAGATACTTTCGCTGCTTGGACAACCGGTTTCCAACTGCTACATCGCCAGGCTGACTGCTAAGACTACCAAGCAACTGATCGCACCAGACCTCCATGCGGTTACGCTTGTCGAAAAACTCCTGCTCAGCTAATCTCTCACGCATCTTATACAACATAATTACCGCTCTAAAAAATAGCTGCCAGTTGCTCAGATAACTTTTATCCACCGTACCAGGCAACCTCATCGCTTTTGATATCGCACGTAAATGATGGGCAATACACTTGTGCTTGGCGTAATCAGCGGGGTCATAGCTGCTCAAACAATCACTTACCAGCATACCGCCAAAGTCAGAACCAAGTACATCCCTGACCACATTGGAACCCCTGCTGTTATCTACTCGATACAGCGTCTCTCTGGCAGTCGTGAATGTCCACAGCCACCATCCGGCTCCGCCTACCGGCCAACTGGTCTCATCGGCAAATACCGCCGGGCAAGCACGAATCTGATCTATCAACCTATCATATATCCATCCGGCTCAGGACGGGCTTACTCGGCCAGCCATCCTGTAAAGGGCCTGCGACAGACCGCCAGCAGTTATACGCAAACCGCATAAATCCTTCAAAACCTTGCATGTCTTACGCATAGTAAAACCATGAACTTTGTTCAAGCACGCCGCCAACGCTAATGCCCGTGGACCTAACTGTACCCGAGCAGCACCTGTACCAACAGAAGTCTGCAGCGGGTGTCGGCTCGCAACATCCCCACAAAACTCACATCTTGCGCGGTATGTTATAAGTCTGACCACATGTGGACGAACTGGTGGTATTTCTTCTATGATTTGCTCTATACGCTTTACATCTTTCACAGGACCATTGCATTTGGGACATCTGTCTAACGGCAGCTCTATCGTCTGGTCTATATGATCTGGTTTCTTGCAGCGACAACCTGGATGACTGAGTTTTTGGGCGGGTGTCTTGTGCTCATCAGGTGGTATCTTTTTTCGTTCTTCTCGACGAAAAGGAGCTGACTGACGAGCTGCCTGTTGTTGAGCCAGTTCTAATTGTTCACGCAATTGACGGTTTTCATTCTCTAACTGCTCCACTTTCTCCATAAGCCTCTTGTTCTCCGATCGCAGCTGATTATTATCTGTGCGAACCTCTCTGAGTTCCTTGCGGATTTGCTCGATTATTTTAGCCGTTTGGTCTTGCATGCCCGATATCCTTTCCTTCGACCCGGCTCAGGACGGGGCTGATAGTTGCCTCATCAAGTTTTATCGGACAAGCGCACCAAGAATCTTCACTCCGCTAAACACGTACTAAACCCGTAGATGGAAGTACTCGCTGTTTCTTCGTACCGAGCTCATTGTCTCAACCACTTTTCGAGCCAGGTGAGGACGGTTTCGTGCCAGAGAATACAATTCGCGGGCTTCAGGACCCAATGGTTTTCGTCGGGGAAATAAAGCAGCTTACTGGGGATGCCCAGCCGTTGTAGAGCGTTGAACGTGCCAAGGCCCTGAGTTATCGGCACGCGAAAATCCAATTCGCCGTGGATAACCAACATCGGCGTCCTCCAATTCTTAACGAAATTCACCGGATTATGCTTCTCGTAACCTTCCGGATTGTCCCAGGGCGTGCCCACGTGGTCCCACTCCGGAAACCAGAGCTCTTCGGTGTCAAAGTACGACCATTTCTCATCGAGACTGCCATCGTGATTGACCAGGCAACGAAACCTTTCAGGCCAATTTCCAGCTATCCAGTTAATCATATAGCCACCAAAAGACGCCCCAAGCGCAGCAACTCTGTCACCATCCATCCACGGATAGCGCTCAAGTGCGGCATCCAATCCCTTTCTAAGGTCTTCCAGTGGCTTTCCGCCCCAGTCGTCACGGATGGAATCGCAAAAGGCCTGGCCATATCCGACCGAGCCGTGGAAGTCAACCATCACCACTGCGTAGCCTGCTCCAGCATAGACCTGTGGATTCCAACGATAGTGAAAGGTATTGCCAAACGAACCCTGTGGACCACCGTGAATCAAAAAAGCCACCGGATATTTCTTGTCAGGATTAAAATCGACCGGCTTAACCACGTAGCAGTACACCGTCTCATCGTTTCTTCCTTCTTGCCCGCCTGCGGCGGGTGAAAAGGTGAACTGTTCGTACCTGCCCATTCGGACGGTGGCAAGCTGCTCGGCGTTAATATCTGTGAGCTTTCGCACATCAACACCATTAGCTCTAACTGAGTATAGCTCGACGGGTGAGCTAAGGTTACATAAGCCGAAAATAATTCTGTCGCCTGTAGTTGCCGGTGAACTTACATACCCATCCCTGAAGATGGTTTGCACTTTGCCTGTTTTTATATCGATAGCAAACAAGGACCTCTGGCCGAGGTTTGCCGCAGTTGCATAAATGGTATTACCATCTGGCAACCAGCAAAAAGACGATGGGCTACGGTCCCAGTGCTCTGTCAACACCCTGTCTTTGCCGCTGGGCCAGGCCCTCAAGACTATTCTGAAACGGTCAGACTCATAGCCAGGCCTTGTCATCGCAAGATAAGCTAATGTTTTGCCGTCCGGCGAAAAGACAGGATTCGTGTCCCAGGCCTGGTTCTGCTCGGTAAGGCACTTCGGAGGCTCAGAACCGCCAACAGGTGCGATGTACAGGTCGAAGTCTGTTGACCAAGCTTCAGTAATGCCGACATTGCGGGCAGCAAAGACAACGCCTTTGCTATCGGGCGTAAACGTTATTTCTTCTGGTCCGCCGAAGGGTTTTGAAGGCGTATCGGCATCCATAGATTTCATTACGTCGATAGGCTGGCAATTGTCTAATCGCATCACAAAAATATGCGAGCGCTGACCATCTTTCCACCTGTCCCAATGACGAACGAAGATTCGATCATAGATTTGGCCGGTCGCTTTCTGCTGTTTGATCTGGTCGAGCCTTTTTTTCGTTTCAACCGCACTGCAATCAGGAAAGACCTCCATTGTAAACGCGATATACTTTCCATCGGGCGAAACGACCAGATTGTCAACATCCAAAGGCAGGTCGGTTATTTGCTGGGCTTCGCCGCCGTCGATTCGAATTTGCCAGATTTGCGGCGAACCGGATCGGCCTGACACAAAATAGACTGTTTTGCTGTCCGGCGCCCAGCGTGGATTCGAGTCGGCTTCCGGATCGGAGGTGAGCCGGCGTAGCTCTGTGCCGTCGGTACGTACCAGGTAAAGGTCGCTACGCAGCACGTCGGCTTGAAGGTCTGTTTTCTTTACGACAAAAACAGCCAACCTGCCATCCGGTGAGACCTGCGGATCGGAGAGTCTGTCCATATTTAACATGTCGTGCACGGAGAATGGGTGTGTTTGGTCAAGCTCGGCGGTGGATTTGTCTGGAAGGGCCGTCAAATTCGCACAAACGACAAGGCATAAAAGAAAAAGTCTACGCATTGTTTTCCTCCCTGAAATAAATCTACTAAAAGTTGTATAGTTTCATTCTTGTAGGGCATCCATTCTCCGTCCCTTAGGGACTGCGAAGGATGAAAGCCCCACCTACGCATCTTTCGTTACCATTAGAATTCGCCTTTACAACAAGCAGATGGTTACACGATAGATGTTTTTTTGATAGTTTAATCGTGTACAATACTCGTGGCAACTTTCGTATTGTTTTAATTTCGAGTTTGTTACAAATGCGCTGCGGGCAGGGTTTCGAAGAGTCGTGATGCGTGATAAGCACTTCGGCTATGCGGATTGCTTTTTCTCTGTGGCAAGTGTGACGGGGATATCGAGCCAGAAGGTTGCGCCTTTTTCGGGCCTGCTTTCAAGGCCGATGTTACCCGCGAGCATGGTAGCTAATTCCTTGCTGATTGCCAAGCCCAGGCCGCTGCCGGTTGATTCTCGAGTAAGGGAGCCATCGACCTGGCGGAATTTTTCAAATATCTTTTCCCGGTCGTGCTCTGCGATGCCGCAGCCGGTGTCACTTACTGAAATTCGCACGGTCTTTTCATCGAGCATATTAGCGCGGATTTCAATTCGCCCATGGGACGGAGTGAACTTGACTGCATTGCTTAAAAAATTGTACAATATCTGCTGAACCTTACCGGCATCGGTTGAGAGCACCGGGATGTCCGGATCGATTTCCGTTTTTACTTTAATTCTCTTTTTCTTTGTCAGCAGGGAAAAAGACGATATCAACGTCTCGCACAACTGTTTCAGATAGGCCTGTTCGATGTGCATCTCCATCTTTCCTGCCTGAGTCTTTGCCAGGTCCAGCAAGTCGTTAATCATATTGAGAAGCCTGTTGCCGCTAGTGATAATGTTCTCAGCGTACCTTTGTGCCTTATCCTTTTTCAAAAGCGCCGGTTTTTCGCGGAGGACTTGTGCAAAACCGAGTATTGCATTGAGCGGTGTTCTGAATTCATGAGAAATATTGGCAAGAAACTCACTTTTTACTTTGTTGGCTTTGAACAGTTCAATGTTGCGCTCGGAAAGCTCAGCTATTTTAGCATCAAGTTGTACGTTTGCCTGGCGAAGCTTTTGCTGTGTCGCCTGCAAGCTATCAAGCATATTGTCAAAAGCCTTGGCAAGTTTTTCGTAATCATCGCCGGTCTTTATGGCACTTCTTATATCCAGATTGCCCTCTGCGACGTTGTTGGCAATCGCACGCAACTGACGGATGGGCCGCAGTATCACCCGTTGAGTTATCATATAGAATGCGACCATTGCTCCCGCCCCAGCGATAAGGCCAGCAGCGACTATCCAAACCCAATTTAGAAAGACAGTTTTACCTAAATCGCCGATTGGCTGCTGAATGATCACAGTACCGATAGGCTCATTTTGTGAAAAGACGCTGGCCGAGCCCTGCGGATTATGACAGCTAATACAGTTGTCGTTTGCCTTGATGATTCTTGCATAATTAACATGACGGATACCGGCTTCTTTTGTGAACGTGATATAGTCGTTTCTATCCTCGTCTGTTCTGAGGAATTCGACCAACTGTTTTTGCTGCTCAGTCAGTCGCTGGAGCTGTTTGTCGTGTTCTTCTGTGAAGCGTACCCATATTATACCTTTCCTGTTTGGGTCCACGACTTTGCCGGAGCTATCCAACATTGCCAGGTCGGCTTCGCTCAGCTCTTTTAGCTGGAAATGATACCTGAACAGCATGGTCTCGGCTCTGATGCGCTGGGCATCGAGATAATCCTTCTTTATCAGTTGACCCATCCAGACGAGTGGCAGAATAAGTGCCAGCGCCAGGGTAAACAATACTGCTACGCCGAAAGTCAATTGGCACTTTCGCGCTAAGGAAATCTGCGACAATCGCAGCAGCCTCAAAAGCCTCTGCCAGAATTTGTTAAGATTGATTCGCATAAACTTTGGTAGTTGGTAATTGGTGATTATTTAACCAGTTACCAATTGCCGTTTAACCAGTCCCTTGGGGACCATTTACCATTTAACCGGTCAACTCTGCTGATGTAGTTCCGCTCTTATCCTGGGCAAGGCCTGTGGGTATTTTTCTCTTAGAAAATCGACAAGTTTTTCTCTGACTTCGCAACGCAGACTCCAGGCAGTCGAAGCATCGGCGGCGCTGACGAGCGCCCTCAATTCTACCGTACGCTCGGATGTATTTGTTACCTGCAGGACACAAACTTTGCCGTCCCACAATTCCGAGTCCTTCAGAATCTTGTACAGTTGCTCTCTGATTGCCGTGACAGGCACAGTGTGGTCTACATAAATAAAAACGCTACCCAGTATATCAGCAGTAACGCGAGTCCAATTTTGAAAGGGCTTTTCTATAAAATATGTAATGGGCACAACCAATCGCCTGAGGTCCCAGATTTTAACCACTACATAAGTTAAGGTTATTTCCTCGATTCGGCCCCATTCGTTCTCCACTATGACTACGTCATCAACGCGAATCGGTTGAGTAAAGGCTATTTGCAAGCCCGCGATGAATGTTCCTATTGTTTTCTGTGCTGCCAGGCCGACTACAACTCCAATTATTCCTGCTGATGCTAAAATAGTTGTGCCAAGCTGCCTTATCTTTGGAAAGGTCATGAGCATGGTTGCAAGAGCAATTATGCCCACCACGGCGATTACAATTCGCTTTAAGACCCTGAACTGAGTGTGTATCTTGCGGGCCCTGAGATTGTCTTTTATGTCCACCTGGAAACGGCCAACGACGTAATCCTCCAGGACATATACAGAACTAATCAATAGCCAGGAGACCAAGCCTATGAAAATAATGCTGAGGATGTGATTGCTGGCAGCCAGGTATTGCTGCGGCACTACAACTGGCAAAAGTAAGCGGGTTATCAGGACGACAATGGTCCAATTTAGTGGTCGGAAACAATGCTTGACCCACGAGTCATCAATAGCACTTTTAATGCTCCTGGCAATTTTAATAAGTATAAAATACAATAGATAGTGACCCAGCAGCGCTATAACTAATGCTATGCCAAAAACCCAAAGTGCGCGTTGCCAAGTTTGCGGTTCTGTTAACATTTGGTCACCCCCGTAAATTATTTCAATTCTGGGTTATGTTATTGCGCCGCTGTGTCATTTGTCAGCCTTGTTCCTGAATTTCTTGTTCGATTGTGTGCGAGTGTCTCTGAGTGCGCAGGTTCAGCTCGTCGAGCTGTTTTTTATCAACCTCGCTTGGTGCATTGGTCAGCAGGCATTGGCCACGCTGCGTCTTGGGAAAAGCAATAACATCTCTAATATTATCTGTGCCGGTAAGCAACATAATGAGTCTATCCAGACCGAAGGCTATTCCGCCATGCGGTGGAGCACCATACTGCAAAGCTTTGAGAAAAAAGCCGAAGCGCTGCTGAGCCTGTTTCCTTGATATATTGAGCAAATCAAAAACCCTTTGCTGAATCTCCGGCTGATGAATACGAATGCTGCCTCCTCCAATCTCAGAACCGTTGACCACGATGTCATAAGCCTGCGAGCGAATGTTTGCCGGGTCCGTAGCGAGCTTATCTAAGTCCTCCGGCACCGGCGCAGTGAACGGATGGTGTAGTGAGTCGTAGCGTTTTTCATTTTCATTCCACTCGAACAGGGGAAAGTCCACCACCCAGATGAACTCGAATTTACGAGGATCATAAAGCTTTAACTCGCGACCTAACTTACACCGCAGAGGTGCCAAAGCTTTATTAGCAATTTCTTTGCTGTCAGCGATAAACAAAAGCAAGTTGCCATCTTTGGCGTCGAAGCGCTGAAGCAACTGCTGCTGTTGTTCAGGATTAAAAAATTTACCGACACCACCGATAAACATTAGCTGGTCATTTTCTTCTTTGAGCTTGCACCAGGCCAAGCCCTTGGCGTCGTAATCAGCGACAAAACTCGTGAGTGTCTTTTCGATGTCACTTCGCGAATACTTCTCACCTGCCGGCGCACAGAGACCTTTTACAACACCACCCTTTTCAATAACAGAGGTGAATACCTTGAACGTACTCTGCCCGGCAATGTCGGAGACATCTTGTAGTTTCAGGTCAAATCGCAGGTCCGGCCTGTCAGTTCCGTAATCGTCCATAGCCTGCTGATAAGACATTCGTCGCATCGGCGTGGGGACATCAATGTCCAAAATGCGTTTCCACACTCGGGCGACCATGTTCTCGTGGATTGCGATGACGTCGTTAACATCGACAAAGCTCATCTCGACATCTATTTGTGTAAACTCAGCCTGCCGGTCTGCTCTGGGGTCTTCGTCACGAAAACATCGAACGATCTGGAAATACTTGTCGACGCCGCTTACCATCAGGATTTGTTTGAAAAGTTGCGGTGACTGTGGCAGTGCATAGAAGCAATTCCTGTGCAGCCTGCTTGGCACGAGAAAATCTCTTGCGCCCTCCGGCGTGCTCTTAGCCAGCATTGGTGTCTCGATTTCCCAGAAGCCGAGCTTATCGAAATAATCACGCACAACCATGGTGACGCGGTGACGTGTGCGGAGTCTTCGCTGCATTTCCGGCCGACGTAGGTCAACGTAGCGATTAGCCAAACGAAGCTCTTCGTTTGTTTTCGTGGCGTCTTCAAGTTCAAAAGGCGGTGTCTTGGCGACGCTGAGAATCTCAACTTGTTCAACAGCCACCTCGATTTGTCCGGTGGCCAGTTTCGGATTTTCCAGGCCCTTTCCTCGCGGCTGAACGATACCACTGGCAGCTACGACCCATTCGCAGCGAACGGTCCGTGCCAGTTTGTGCACATCGGGTTGTTTTTCGGGATTAAAGACCAACTGTGTTAGGCCTTGCCTGTCACGCAGGTCGAAAAAAACAAGATTGCCATGGTCACGATAGGACTGTACCCAACCTGCAAGCGTAACTTTTTTACCCGCATCTTCCAGCCGAAGCTGCCCGCAATTGTGTGTCCTCTTAAGCATAGTAAAAATCCTAAAATAGCGGATAGTGAGACCAATAAGCAAACTTGAGGAAATCTCTGGTTTATGCGCCGTTAGTGCTTTTGTCACATATCACTACCCGAATAGCTCCTTCTCTATTAATTTCATGTATTTGTTAACGTAGAACATATCCGGTTCATGTCTGATTGGTCTGACTCTAATTTCAAACTTGGGCTCATCAATGTTACGATTATCAAATAAAATTAAACCTATCCCAAAAATCAGACACAGAGGGTCCAATTTTGAAATGTCATCTTGTGATGAACTTTTAGGAACAACTATATAAGATTTATGGCTAAATAACTTGTATGAACAAGCTTGTCCAAATGCTGTAATTAAGTCCTTCGCATCTGCTTTTATTTCTGCTGAGACAATTTCAGTGGGTGCTTTAACAATGTTGCTTCTACGTGGTTCTCTCTTTCCTATTACGTCAGGTGTTCCCCATTTATCTCTAAACTTATTTCCTCCTAATGGTATCGCTTTGGTGCATTCTTCTAATTCGTTAACAAGCCAGTTTGCAAAAGGTTCATAAAATTTCTCTTCATTTATTTTTTCTATCTGAGCTGGAAGTTTTTGCTCTTCTTCGCTAATCTCTTTCTCTCTAAATATAACATGTCTAAAAAGCCCTCGTGCAGGCTTATAAATTTTATCAGGTAAACGTGTGTCTAAATCCCAAAGTGATGCAGGAATAGTCTTATATGGAATGTCTGGAAATGTATCATGTATTGTCCTCACAAGTTCTGAGTAACGAACACCATTAGGGCTTGATTTGAGTATCTCTATCGCCTTTGATATAATTTTATCTCTTCTTATCTCCATATAACTTCCTTCTTAGCGACTATGCCTCACGATTCGTCTGCTAGCGAAGTCTTGCGAAGCAAAATTGGGCGATTGATAACTCTTTTGTCTCTCTCTTTTCCATCGATCTGTGATCCGAATCTTAAAAGTTTAGGATCCATCTTGCGTTCGAAAGTAATAGGATCATTGAACACGTATGGAAGTTCCTGAATCTCCTTCTCATACTCACAGCTTATGCGTCTCTGGCTAATGGTCTCGACTTTGGCGTCCTTGTCAAAAATTCCTATACTGCTTGCCAGTCTTTCTTGTATACTAGGCATGTATTCGTGATTTATTTCGTACCCGACAGAATTCCTGGCGAGTTTCAGAGCTGCTGAGGATGTTGTGCCGCTGCCTAAGAATGGGTCCAGAACAGTATCGCCTATAAAGCTGAACATTTTAATCAGTCTCTTGGGCAGCTCCTCCGGAAATGGTGCCAGATGCTTATCCTGTTTCTCGCCGCTGAAATTCCAGTGTCCATAGAAATACTCATTCCACTCTTGCCGGGAAAGCTTGGATTGTTCTTTTATGTGTTGGGGGACTTTAGGAGGGGAACCTAATTTTTTGAATATCAGAATAAACTCATAGTCGAGCTTAACAATTCCGTTTCTTGGATATGGAAACGAACCCATGATAGTTGCGCCACCTGTGGTATTGCAGGTTGTGACTTTCTGCCAGATGATCGCCCCCATGTAGTCAAAGCCGATGGTTTCGCAAAACTTTATGATCTCAGTCCGAATCGGGATAATCTTATATCTTCCATAATAAACGGCTCTGGCAAACTGATCACCGATGTTGACACAAAGACGGCAGCCTTTATGGAGCACACGATGACATTCTTTCCAGACAAGATTCAGGTTATTGATGTAGTCCTCGTAGCTGTCGTTATAGCCGATCTGCTGTTTCGGTCCGTAGTCTTTTAGCTGCCAGTAAGGCGGCGACGTTACAACAAGATGCACAGATTCATCCCGCAGCTCATCCATCCGTCGTGAATCACCAATTATGACTTTGTGCTTGGTCATCACTTTATGCTGTCTCCGGTTACTGCCGATCTTTTGTACCTCGATAGGATAGCCAGATTAGCTTGGCAGGTCAACAGCGGCTTTGCTGATAGTTTATATTTGATTTTATTGTCGTTCAGACGCCACCGACCAGAGAAAATCTAAACAAAAAGCCTAAGCAGTTGGATACTCATATTCATTCAGGTGCAACATTAGATTTTTATGCGGCTGAAATGCAGAGATATATTTATGATTGTGTGGCGAAACAATTAAATAGTGGCAACAGAATACGAACATGGCGAACTTTTATCAATTCAGAACGTATCTAAGCTAAACGGATTGGGGGCTGAGGTTTTTATGTATATGTCCCTCCTGACCTCAGCCCTTTTTTGTTGGCAGATTCCGAAATTAGAGTATTTCTTGCCGGGTTTGTGCAGACGATCTTTTTTCGCGTTTCGGATATCTTACCGCCTGAAGAATGTTAGATTGTCATGATTCTGAAACGACCTACTCTTCGGCTTCTTGGAGTTGCTCATCTTCGGTTGGCTCTTCGAGGGATTCGGTTTCTTCTGCTGGCTCGATTATTTCATCCTCCGGGGCAAGCTCGCTTTCGTCTATAAACTGCCGGTTACATTCTTCTAATTCAGTCTGGATCTGCAGGAGGGTAACCTCTAATTCACTGTTGTGCTGCTGAAGCTCGTTGAGCTGCTGGGACATTTCTTTAATTTTTGCCAGGGTCTTTTCTGCGGTTTCAATAGCCATATCACGCTGCTCGGCAAGCTCGGCGACCTGGCCCCAAGACTTCTGTTGAGCTTGATCGGCAGAAGCCAACTCCTGCTTTGCATCCGCGAGCTTCTCAAGAGTCTCGGTCAGAGTGTTCTTCAACTCATCTCTTTCGGCTTGAGCCTGCCGCAATCGAGCTCTCAGCTTGGCCAACTCAGCCTTAGCTTTTTCTACTTCGACGACGGCTTTTTGCTTTTCTGCCTCTGCTCTCTTATCGCAGCCGGTCAAGCTGGGCAAATAAGCCAACACAACCGCAACACTTAGAAGCATCCCGATCCTGGCCATTATGAGATCCTTTCACATAAAGAATCCAGAGCACACACGGCTGTATAATATACAATTCCAGGTCAGATATGTTATCGGCAGATTCTGCTGCATTACGAATAATTTTCTCAATATGATTAGCTGGTTAAATGGTTTTTTGTGCTCACAAAAGCGCAGTGCTGAAGTAACGTTCAGCTCTGTCGGGTAGAACCGTGGCAATATTGCCGGTAATGGTTTTGGCTAATTTTCTCGCTGCCCAGACATTTGCGCCGGAGCTGATTCCGACTAATAATCCGAAGTTGGTGCCGAGTTGACGGGTTGTCTGTATGGCATCACCGTCGGATACCTCTACCACATCGTCAACCAAAGATACATCGAGCACGTCGGGTATGAAGCCATCACCGATGCCTTGAATCTGATGCAGGCCCGGCTCATGGCCCAGAAGTGCAGAGCGATTTTCCGGCTCAACAGCAACAATTTTAACGTCTTTTTTATGCTCTTTTAAGAATTTTCCGACTCCTTGAAGGGTTCCGCCGCTGCCGACGCCAGCGACAAAGCAATCGACATCACCGCTCATCTGGTGCCAGAGCTCGCGCGCGGTTTGTTCATAGTGAACCTGTGGGTTTGCTGGATTTTTGAACTGCTGCGGTACGAACACGTGTTTGTCCTCATCGGCCATTTGCTCAACACGGCGGACCGCGCCGGCCAGACCTTCTTCATCGGGAATCAGAACGAGCTCGGCTCCCAGAGCCTTTATCAGCTTTTTTCGCTCCTCACTCATGCCCTCAGGCATGACGATGCGAACGCAATAGCCCATTAATCTACCCACCAGAGCCAGACCAATACCGGTATTTCCGCTGGTGGGCTCAACGATAATCGAATCAGGCTTTAACTTGCCATCGCGCTGGGCGGCCTCGAGCATCGCCAGAGCCACCCTGTCTTTAATGCTGCCGCCCGGATTGAGAAATTCAGCTTTAGCAAATATCCTCTCGCCTTTGAGCTGCAATAACGGCGTGTTCCCGATGAGATCGAGAATGTTGTCTGTAAGCATAGATCAGCCCCTTATTTTTTTCTATTTTTTTATTATTTGTAGTCGGATTATGCTTGCCATAATGTGAGCAGTTTAGTAAAATTCTTTTTAGAAGCGTAGCCCAGAGGCCGAAAAATCCAGTAAAGGCGGTTTTTGGCAAAACTGGGGCGGTAAATTCATCTGAGCAACATTGTATTGACAAGGACGAACATTTATTTTAATAATATAGTATAAATGATTAGGCTTCTTTGAGATAATTTTTTATGGCACTTAAACAGGGCTGAGGTTATCTCGCTTTTCCTCTCCCTCCGCACCTCGGCCCTGTTTTATTTTTTTTGCGCATAAAACACGCATTTACATATTTTCCACGTCCTATTTCTATCTGGCAATGTTATGGGACGAAGTTAAAGGGCGAAGTGTCCGCTGGCCTGAGAGCGAATGTTTCTTCATTCAGATGCGAACCTTAAATTTGTCTGGCGTACCGATCACCATGATGCCCTTAAGCCATAGGCTTATAAAATTGCTGCTTCAAAGCGGTATTCGCAAATGGCGAAAAAGGCAAGCTGCATCCCGCAAATAAGCCATAGGCTTATAAATAGGTGAGTGTTACGGCACCTCGTTCAGTACTCGTTGTTCAAGAATCTGATTAATTCATCGGGGATATAATCGTTGGCAAAGGCAAGAATATCGTTTACCACGGGCTTTGCCAAGTCGTCTTTGGCCTGTTGATTGTTAATATCTACATTCACGATTATGCCGAATTTCGTGTTTTCGTCTGGGAGATTGCCTGCTCTGCCGGCAGGCTGTAGATAAGTCGGCCTGATTTCGATATTGACGTTCTTACCTTCAGTCGGCGCTTCGAGGATAATGCGGAGGTTCCTTATCTTTTCCTTCCATACTTCATTTTTTAGGTTGCTGGCTATTATGTCGATCGAGTTAAACTGGCCGGTGTCAAAGACGAATTCATTGACTACGCCGATGCGCGGTACCATTCTATCTGCAAATCTGGTTCGAAGCTCGTCCAGGGCTTTACGGAAGATTTTATCCTTGTCGGGGATTTCGATGTCTTGTGGCTGGGCGATGAACAGTTTCTGCGGGAAAGTAAAGACCGGCCCCCGAGTAGTCAGAACGAATGTTGGGAACTGAGCACGTTTGCCGTTGGCAAGGATGAATGTGCCCTGAATTTGTAGCTGTTTTGGGCCGGATAAAAGGGTCTCGAAAACTACGGGAAATTCCTCGATGAGCCAGTTGCCATAGTCTTGCAGTTTTGTCTTTTCCTGATCGGGCAGGATAGCTGGTCGCACATCCACACCGTATTTGACGATATGCTGAGAGATGTGCTCTGTATTGAACAAGTAATTCATAGTGCTGCCTAAAGTTAGTTTCCTGCGTACAGTTTATAACTTGACCGGAGGCAAGTCAAAGAAAAGCTGGTCAATCTGCTCGTGTCTGATCAGGCTAATAGCGCCTGGAAGTGGTTTTAGAGTTGCGATTGCAATTTACGAAGAAATAGCGCAAAGCGTCAATGGGGTGGTCGTAGAACTATGTTTTTGGACCAAATGCATAAGCTTGACGGAGACAAAATTATATAAGGTCTTGACCCTGAACAAAATCTGTCTGTCCTAATTGAGTATATTTTTCACGAAACTTTTTAGTATATCTCCACTCAAGATTACTTTGCGACAAACCGATTTTTTCTAAAATCTCTTCTAAAGAAATACCTTGCCCGCTTCTTCCTAAGAATCCAAGAACAATGAAAACAGGTCCATCGGCACTGCATAATTTCCAATCTTTGGAACACTTGTGTAAAAAAGCGAGGGTTTCCTCCTCTCCGGGGTCAATTCTATATTTTCCTTTTAAACTGTGCTTTTCATAAAAGACCTTAACATCAGATGGTTCTGCCTCAATGATTTTGATAAGGCCTTTTTCCTCCCAGGGTTTTAAACCAAAATCGATGTCTTATTTAAAATATTCCTTGCCTGCGAAAACAACCTCATCTTCAGCTACTGTGCGAGATATATTAACATCGCATCTTTCGATAAACTTGTCCCAGGTCTTCAACTCAAAAAGTTTTATAATCGGCCCAGCATCAAATAACAGAAATGGAAATTTTTTCATCCGTGAAATCCTCGTCTTCTGTTAGATATTCCTGGGCCTTTTTGTAACTCATACCCATATATTTAGCAAACTGCATCAGAGACAGCTTTCCTTCTCTTAGGGAGCGTTGTGCTAAATCACAATACCTTTCCGGCAGCTTGGGCGGCTCGTATGATGGTCTTGGCTTGTTAAATGTAAGATATTTTTCAGCGGATTCGATATACTTTTCGGTCTTCTCTGGCTTGAATCTGTATATGCTGGCGATGCGGTAGATTAAGGCAATTAAAGACACATCGAATTCTCTTGCAATATTGTCTAAGCTGTCGAAACTAATTAGACCTTTGTCATTTATGCTTTCCTTAATTCTATCCTTAATAGATTCTTCTGGCATCAGAAGTCGACTGGCAAAGGTATTTGCCAGTTTGCTCTCATGTTCGCCCTCACTTTTGCTTGTAGTTCTGAAAACATTCCATGTCAAGAGGTGAAATAGCTCGTGAGCAAGATCATAGCTCCTTCTCCATTGTTTGTTTCTTGCATTCAAAAGGATAGAAGGGCCAAATTCTTCAGATACTGTTGATATAGCACTTCCGGAAAAATCCAGATAGAATATTTTTATATAGTAGACTTCCTCAAGTATTTTTTTAAGCGATGCAATAGGTATATCACCAAGACGAAATTCATCCTGAACCTTCTTAGCAAATAATTCCGCCTGATCATAATCAAATTGTGTTGGATCGGTAATATTGGGCACTGGCAAATTAGGTTCTTTTACTTCGTCCATAAGTATCTCAAGGTCGCGATATTGCTCACAAAGCTGAAAGAATTCCGCCTCAGTTTTTCTTGCTTCTTCGTTATTTGGTTTGTCACGCCAAAGCATTACGTTTTCAATAATTGGCTTGTCTGTCAAAAAGAACTCTATCTTCTTTTTATAGGCCTGTGCCAATTTGCTAAGCTGTGAGAATTTCGGCTCACGCTTGTTATTCTCGAATTCGCTC
>CAYSPM010000052.1:0-15897 GCA_964432925.1 uncultured Pirellulales bacterium
ATCTCTCCATTTCTCTGTCCCAGTGCGGCAGGACGCTGAGCGGACACACAACTAAAGCCGACTTTATATCGCCACGCTGGAAGAGAAGTCGCATAGCAAGGATGCTCTGAACCGTTTTCCCCGTGCCCATATCATCTCCAAGCAGAAAGCCATTGTTCTCAACAAGAAACTTGATACCATCCCATTGGTACGGGTAAGGGCTGCACCTCGGAGGCAAGTCAAGAACATCGATGAAATCGAAATTAACGGGAGGCTGTAGTATCGGCAGCAACATGTCCCAAGGGGAAAGTCGAGTAACTGAAGTACGTGTTGAGTCATGTCGAACACGCTTGAAACTCTTTCGGTAACTATCTACTTTCTCGATGAAGTTAGGCCTATGTTCTGTGTTTTCATCGAAATCGAATTCATGTTGTTTGGCTTCCCACCGTTTTTCCTTGTAGTTCTTACCCACTATGTTAGATTGTTTGAGAGGATGGAAGATATTCTCTGATATGTTAGGGAACTCAGAGAATAGGGACATTGCATCCTCTATCAAGGCTTCAGGCAACAAAAAGTCTGAATCAGCGAGCCTTTCATAAAAGACACTATTGATCATCCGATGTTGACTCATCGATACTACGGGAAACTTTAAATCTGCTTCTGAGGATTTAAGAAGATTAACGGGGAGGTCTAATTCAGATGTCCAATGTCGCGGCGCCTCAAACGGAGAAAGATGCTTGCCGAGCTTGCAACGTAGACTACTTAACGGGTCTTGTCTTTTGAGGGCAACGACCATTTCCACTACTCCGAGAGGACACCTTGTTCATGCACTTTTGCCAGAGCCGTCTTTACACGTTCGAAGGGCTCCACTAAGTCGCAGTTAGAAAACATCCATCCTAGTCCTTCCTTGCATTGCACGATATCATTGGGATAGTCCCAGTGACAAGTGACAACAACAGGTGCAAACTTTCCAGAAGGGCTTGAGAGCAGTTCTTCTAGCTGGCTCTTATTGTTCTCTTCGGAGAGTTGTATTTCTTCGCCTTGTCTGCGAGCTAGGAGCAGTGGCTTTTCACACTTGGTCCTTAGCGAAAGAAATTCCTCCTGCTGAACAAGCACTACATCGGGTGAGGTTTGGACGGCCTGAACAAGGGGCTTGCCCACTAGTTCGACGGCTATGTGTTGCATTAGGGTGCCGCCGTAGAGTGTACGTTGTACGGTATTAGGGCGAATCGGTGACGTACAACGAAATTCCACCGGCTTGCCATGAGCATCAGTGACGAGAATTCCTCCTCTAAGTACGCCATCTTCTACCTCCGCTAGTGTGATGAAAGCTAAGTGGTTGAGTTCCTCTTTCATATCGATCCTCCTAATGTTTAATTTTTTGCTTCATATATCGAAAGTAATAATATTGGACATTTTTTAAAAAGTTTTCCCGTCCACAAAATAATTTTATCGTCCAAAACATATCCTGATATAAGAAAACCTCCGCCCGGAGACAAAATTCGAGTCCCAATTAGCAACTGTTGTGCCAAAATGACTTGACTTTTTAAGACGACTCTGTCTATCCAGAATCAGCCTCTCGTTTTTGTCCAAAAAGTGTTTATTTTTGTTAACTTTTGCAAAAAACTGCGCATTTCTACATATTTTTGTCATTTTTCGCCATTTTTTCAAACATCCCACTTGTGCACTTAAGCTCTTATTTCTTATACACTTATAAAAATCTTTTCTTTGATTCTTACAAAACTAAATGTCCAAAACTTACCACCGCACCAGCTTAATCTCAACCCATGCCGCTGGCCACAAATACTCTAAGTTACCCAAGCATCACAAAGGCACAAAGGTACAAAGTAGCATAGGCACAAAGTAATAAAGAATCTCACTCCTTAATTATCCCAAATTGCCACATCACATCTCATGCCTGAAAAAAGACTGTTACGTCCGATATTATATTTACTTACCTATATTAAATCTCCGACCATCCCGGCCGAGCCGTTCTCAGTCAGAACGACTAAACATAAGTCATTTGCTTTCAAAATTTTGTGGGAATTTCGTAACTTAACCATGAAGTATCGTTCACTTCGGCCATGCGGCTGACCAGCACCACCTTCCAGCAGGATAGTTGCTTTCTCTCCGATAAATTGCTCCCGATACTTTCGCTGCAAAACGGCGTCCAAATCCCGCAATATCCTTGAGCGTTCTTTTATAACTTCAGGATTTATAGTACCTTGCATTAGCGCTGCGGCTGTACCCTTACGTGGCGAAAAGCCAAATATGTGCATTTTGGCAAAGCCAACTTCCTTAGCCAGATCAACAGTCTGCCCGAAGTCAGCATCTGTTTCACCTGGAAAACCAACGATAATATCGGTCGTTATAGCAGGCCGATCCAAACGAGACTTGACCATATCGACCTTCTTGCGGAAATCGTCTGAGTTGTATTGTCTTGCCATTTTTTTGAGTATTTTATCTGAGCCGGACTGAAGTGATAAGTGCAGATGTGGCATAATGTTAGGATGTTCACAGAATGAATCGAGCAGCCGGTCAGTTACATCAGCCGGCTCCAGAGAGCTGAGTCTTATCCGAGCCAAGCCAGGTATCTGTGCCATATTATCGAGCAGCACAGCCAGTTTGTCGTTTTGACCGTTTGCCCATTTCACTCGTCTGACAGTATGCTGTCCATAAGCGCCGAGAAAGACTCCGGTTACGACGATTTCCTTATGGCCTGCTACGACTAAGGATTGTGCCTCTTCCAGTACGATAGGCAATAGCTTGCTGTGAACATGAGGACGTGTTTTAGGTACAATACAGTAGGAGCAGTAGCCATCGCAGCCATCCTGGACTTTCAGAAATGCTCTCGTATGTCCTTTGAATGAATTTAATTGTGTAAGTTCAGCGGTGGTATACAAGTTGTTTTTATTTATGAACTTAGAGGCATTATTTGCTTTAATAGAAGCGTCTTTACATAGCTCATTACTCTGTGAATTCAAGACAGAAGTACTGCCATTCGCTATTTGGCATAACATAGCAGAAAGCTCGTTTCGCTGCCTGACGATGTGGGTGTCTTTGTCAAGGTTGTTCATTTCACCTATTTCAACAGTGGGTAGACAGCCACATGCTACTATAGTGGCATGCGGGCTTTGCTTTTTAGCCTTACGGATGTATTGTCGACTCTTTGCGGATGCGGTGCGAGTAACACAGCAAGTATTGATAACTACAACGTCGACCTTATCGGACATTTTTGTTTGATTCAGTCCAATTCGTTCGAGTAACTCTCTTATTTGCTGGCTCTCATATTGATTAACTTTACAGCCAAGAGTAATTATGGAAAAAGTCTTCACAATGTGTTATAATTTATAAATGTTGGGATAAATTAACAAGACCATAAGATCTCAGTCAGGCCATAAGACGGGAGGTTTGTTATGGCTTTTGTACAAGATGTGGTTTGGGCGATAGACCTCGGTACTAATTCGCTCAAAGCTTTACACTTGGCAATTGTCGGTGACGTCGTACAGGTCATTGGCTTTGATAATATCCAGCACGGCAAGATTCTAAGCGGTTCTGGTGTTAAGGAAGCCGAAAGAGATGAACTGATCGCTTTAAGCTTGCGCCAGTTTGTTCAGCGTAATGATATAGGTGATGAAGCAATCATAATCTCGGTTCCAAGCCAGAACAGTTTTGCCAGGTTCGTGAGTCTGCCACCGGTTGAGCAAAAGCGTATTCCCGAAATTGTGAGGTTTGAGGCGGCTCAACAGATACCCTTTGATATGGACGATGTTCAGTGGGATTGGCAGTTGATGACTGAGGCGGACAGTCCAGAAAAAAAGGTTGGTATATTTGCTATCAAAAACGACGTGGTCAACTCATCCTTGGAGCAGTTCAGTAGGGAAGACATGCAGGTTAGCTATGTCCAGATGGTGCCGATGGCTTTGTATAACTATCTTATGTACGACCGTCCTGATTTAATTAGTTCGGATGAGCGGGCAACGATAATTCTGGACATTGGTGCGGAGAATACCGACCTGGTTGTGTGCACAAAGTCGGCAGTCTGGCAGCGATGCATCCTTATGGGAGGCAATTCTTTCACCAGAGCGATAGCTGATACATTCAAATTGAACTTTATAAAAGCCGAGAAACTAAAGCGTACCGCGCCTGTGAGCAAATATGCACGGCAGATTTTCCAGGCGATGAAACCTGTATTTACTGATTTAGCTTCTGAAGTGCAGCGGTCACTTGGTTTCTATTCCAGCGCCAATCCCAATAAAAAGTTCAGCAGGATTATTGCTATGGGCGGCGGAACGAAATTGCGAGGTTTATTAAAATACCTACAGCAGACCCTTCAAATACCGGTTGAGCGTCCTGATACATTTAAGAGGCTGGCGATAGGCTCCGGTGTCTCGGCAGCGAAATTCCACGGTAATGTAAGCGATTTTGGTATTGTTTATGGTCTGGCGTTGCAGGGTCTCGGCCTTGCGAGGATAGAAAGCAACTTGCTGCCTCGCGCCATCCAGCGTTCGATGGCCTGGACAAGTAAGGCTAAGTACTTCATCGCGGCTGCGTGCATTCTGCTTGTTGTTTCTCTTGTGTGTCTGGCCAGAACGGGGCTGGACAAAATTAGTTATGCCAAGAATAGTCAAATCCGGCAAAGGGTGGGGGGAATAATCAGATCTGCCGATGAGGCCAATAACAAGCTTAACACTGAAAAGCAAAAAGCATCCAGCTACGAGGCTACGATAAAGAAGCAGTTTAAGCTCTTCAAATATCGTGAAGCGATACCGCTGTTGCACGAGATGATACTGTCGGCTTTGCCGAATGCCAAGAGTAATCCTGAGCAGCGAGAGCTTTACGAGGCTTTTGCCAGAGGTGATGTGGAAACATTAATGCAGACTCCTCGCAAGCAGAGGAAGCAATTGTTCGTGACTAACATGTCGATTTTCTATTCGGACGACCTTGAGAATGCCCAGTTCGGCAGCACAGCGATGATGAGAAAAAGGGGAATGGGAGCAGAGGGTGCTGATTTAGACGAGTATGAGCTTGAATTAATGATGAGGGAGCAGCAGATATATGGTGTGGGGGCAAGCCGATACGGATTGATGTCTACTACAGCCGGGCAAGAGGAAGAAAAGGATGCCGGCTTTGTCGTGACGTTAGCTGGATATAGCCCGTATCCGTATAAGGACGTAGGTGAACTATTGGATCCGATTGGGGTGGAAGGACAACCTGATAGATGGGGATTTATCACTCGTCTGATGCACCTTGATGATATTGCTGATGGTAATAGTCCTTTTGAGTTGTATAAGAAAGCTGATGCTGATCACTTCAAGCTTGAGAAGGGGCCCGTTGCCTGGGATGCTGATATGCCTGCCGGCACGGGTGTTCCGGATGTAATACCTGATGAGCGGACAGGTGCCTTAGGCGGCGGTGGAAGCAGCGTCAGCGGCGGTACGCAAATCTTGATTGACCCGATGACGAGTGAGATTATCAGCACGGTTCCTGTCCTGGATGAGTATGGTGAGCCGAAGCTTGACCGGAAAAACACGCAAATACAGCAAGTAAATGACAGTTGGTTCATTTTGAATCTTAAGTTTGTCTGGAAAAATGCTCCTGGACAAACTGAGCAGGGCCAGGCGGAATCTGGTTCTGTAGGTCGATCGAGTGGCGGCAGTACATCTACAGGTAAGTCGATGGGTGAAGTTGAGTGGTGATATAGATGGTAAAGATCAATCTTAAAATTGTGAAAGAAAAACTGAGTGTCTTTCGGCATAATCTATCGCTATTAGTGCCTATCATTATAGCAATAGTTGCTGTAGTTTTATTTATACCGACACGGCTGATTAGCAGCAAGCTAAGGGAGCAAATAGCTAAAGAGACTATCGGCAAGGCTAAAAGGCTTAAAGGCATGGATGTTGTTTCGAGTGATAGATGGAAACAAGAACAGCAATATCAGCAAGCATACGAGAATGATGCAAATCAGATCAAGCAGTTAATGTTGCAAAGCACAAAAAGGGATCTGCTGAGCTATAAGATTTTTCCCAAGCCGAAGGGTACTTCTATCTTGGTATTCGAGGAGTTTGGTCAGCGTTATCAGGAAGGTATAGCAGAGATGATAGCCAGTTTGAACGCGGTTGACAGTCCTACGGAAGCGGAGATTCAACGAAGTCTGCAACAGACGACGACTCGTTCATCGCGTGTTGGGGACAGGGGGCGATTTCCGACGACCTCGTTAACGCCGTCGAGGACACCTTTGTATGGTTTATATGGGGGGCGAGGAAGGAGCGAAGCTG
The DNA here is from genome assembly GCA_964432925.1 of uncultured Pirellulales bacterium. Taxonomy (GTDB): domain Bacteria; phylum Planctomycetota; class Phycisphaerae; order Sedimentisphaerales; family Anaerobacaceae; genus CAYNTC01. The sequence goes on from CAYSPM010000052.1 coordinate 6,258, forward strand.
AACAAAAGGTTGAGGATGAGATATGCAGAGAAAAAGCCAAATTGGGTAGTGTTTATGCCAACGTTACTGATCTGGCCGGGTACGAATTCTGGGGCGAGTATAAGTATGATGTTGGGATAGATCAATCGACGGAGGATTGTTGGTATTGGCAATTAGGTTATTGGGTAATCGAAGATATTATCGATACAATAGAAAAGTTGAATTCAGGTTCGGATAGCGTTTTCACTTCACCAGTTAAGCGACTTATGGGAGTGAAGTTTACACTTGGCCAGACGAATGTCAGGACATTCAGGAGTGGCAGGAGGGGTTCGCTGAAAAAGAAGGATACGGGCGATAAAGCTACCTATGTTGTTTCGCCGGAAGATGGCCTGACTATACCCTGCACCGAAAGAGTCTGCGATGATGATATTGATGTCATACATTTCGATGTTACAGTCCTTGTCAGCTCCAAAGCTGTCTTGTCCTTCATGCAGGAACTTTGCAGCGCCAAGGAGCATAAATTCCGGGGATATCTTGAGCAGAAAGCGGAAGAGACTTTCAAACACAATCAGATAACGATTCTCGAAAGTAATATTACCCCGGTTGACCATAAGGATATATTTCATGACCTGTACCGTTACGGTGAAGATGCTGTGGTCGAACTCGATTTGATATGTGAATATATATTCATCAAGGCAGGCTACGAAGAGATCAAGCCAGAAGCGGTGAAGGAGACGATAAAGGGAGAGGATGATGAATCAGGCAAACGCAAACGACGGTGATTAGAATGTTTGAAACGAGGTATTGAGTGCGAGAAGAGACATGCGAGATATCATCAGAAAAATAGGTTTATTTTTTGAGGCCCATGTTGAGAAAGTAGTGTTGGGTGTTGTCGGGGTGATCTGCATGGTTCTCTTGTATGTGTTTGTTGTATTTAGTCCAAATGCGGTTGTATACGATGGCAAGAAATTCAGCCCCGCTGAGGTCGACCCTTACATAGAAGAACAAGCTGCAGAACTGCGAGCGGGACTGAATCGAGCACCTGAGCTTGTAGAGCCGTATAGTCCACGACTGCATGGCGTGATAAGCCCTGTTGACCCAGTTAGAGAGGGAATTCCCGGTGAATTAAAGAAAGGATTCGCTGGTTTGTTTGACTCTGCCCTGAATGGAAGTGTTAACATGCGGTTGTTTATTCCGTTACCCAGCAGCAGTTCGATGGAGATGGCGTCCAAGAGGGAATACAGGCTTCCGCGCATCGGTGAAGTTAGTGATGTGGCGCTTGAGTACATTAGGGCTGTGGCTTATGTACCGACCGAAGAGGTCGACGAAAAGGTAACTTATGACAATGCAGCCCATGAGGCGAATGACATTGATCTGGTGACAGTCGAGGCAAAGTACGATGTTGCTGCACTATACAGTAGATTTCACGAAAATTTTGCCAGTGAGTTTCTTCCTGAGCAGTGGCGTGATCCATGTTTAGCGGTGCCGGTGTTTGCTGCGGTTCAGTTGCAACGACAGGAGCTGCTAGAGGATGGTAGTTGGAGCGAATGGTATAGTGTTCCACGAAGCAGAATTGATCACCATAAAAGGATGTTCGAAATAGTGGAGGACGTTGCCCAGTTGCGGGGCGGTGGGATCAAAGTGCGCCTGCTGCAATTTAATAATCCCGAAGTTAGAATGGATCTTTTGCAGCCTCAAGCCTACCAGATTGCATCTGCAAAGGAGGAGTGGTTTCCTCCAACACTGCATAAGAAGTACATTGAGCAGCTTAAGAAAGAAGAGTTAGAAGAGAAGCGGGAGGCCCGAGAGGAAGAAAGAGAAGAGCGTAGACGGGAACTTGAGGAGAAGAGAGGGGACCGCTATGGTGGAGGAAGGTCGAGCGGAACGAGGTCTGGTACCGGCATGGCGAGTCGTAGTCCATACGCTGACACCTATGGTGGTGGCACGAGTCCTTACGGTGATCGGAGAACTAGGAGAAGTCGTACTGATCGAGGGACGTCGGAAAGAGGCGGTCTTTACGAAGGGACACGTTTAACGGGCAGAGACAGAACATCGCGGAGGCGAGGTCGGGACGAGCGTGACACCACCGATATGGATTATCTGTACATGTCGGAAACTGGCACAGGTGCAAGAGCTCTTGAGAAGTCTGGTTTGGATCAAGTTTATGATGAATTCTACGAGATTCAGTTGGATTATAGGACGGACCTTACTAAGATGGAAGAGCCGTTAATGTTTTGGGCGCACGATGACACTGTGCAGCCGTTACAAAGCTACCGCTATAGGATGCGGTTAGGGATTTTCAATCCAGTGGCTGGGACTAAACATCTCAGCGAGCAAGACGTGTCTAGGAAGGACCAAGTTATTTTGTGGAGCGGGTTTTCTGATGTAACGGAGAAAGTGACGATTCCCGGACGTATGTATTTCTTTGCCCAGGATATACAAGAGACTGCCAAAACAGTTACGGTGGAAGTGGCGAAGTACGTGTTGGGTTACTGGTACAGTCAAGAGTTTTTGGTTAATCCTGGCGAGGCTATAGGCAAGGAGGTCGAGAACGAGTCTGCAGAGAGCGAAAAGATCGTAATAGGAGGAGTTGGTGGTGGGCGTTATAGTGCCGTTGTGTCGTCGCAAGATAAAACCATGGAGCCTAAGACGATTAACTACAGTACTGGGGCGATTATGGTGGATGCTGTGCTTGTTAATGACTGGTTGGGTGCAGGCGTAGGCCAATTGAGTCGGCGGAACTACTTCAATGTGCTGTACAGTTTTGATGGAATGAATATCGAGCAGATGCCTGTTAAGCCGAGGAATTGGAGTGCAGAACTATTGGCTATGTCAAACGAGATCAAAAGAGTTCAGAAGGAGGAAAAGGAGCCTTTGCGGGCCTGGGGCAGCGCAACACGACAGAGAAGAGGACGTGGTACTTTGGAGGGATATGAAGGTATGGCGGGCTCCGAGTATGATATGATGCTACAGCGGATGATGGCGGAGTAATCTCTTTATTATTCGGAGGGCAGCCTTAAGGGGGGCAAAGAACGGTGTTTTTGATAGATTGACATGGTACTATTCAATCCTGCATTGTCAACGGGCAAATTGTTATTATCAAGTCGAGTGAATTATTGATCTACGTTGTTTCTTTTCGATTTTTTCACGTGTAGTCTTGCCGGAGTGTCACTGGTGTTTGAGTTTTTGTGTGCGGAGAATATGTCGATGTCTTGTTTGTGACCGTTGGCAAGGGCTTAAAGTGCAGAGTAGAGAGGGTGTGAGCGATTGAATGGAAATTAGTTTGAGCATATATGCTCGTCAAAATAAAAGGTTGCGGATGACATTGACTTGCTCTAAAATTACGCTTTTGGGTCGATTTTGAAAGGATTGCGGTATGAAGTACGATGTGGCTGACTTGGCACTGGCGCCGGAGGGGAAGAAACGCATTCTCTGGGCGGATAATGACATGCTGGTTTTGGCGGCGATTCGAAAGAGGTTTGCGAAAGTCAAGCCTTTGAAGGGCAAGAACGTTTCCGCGTGTCTGCATATAACAGCGGAGACGGCCAATCTGGCGCGAACACTAAAAGCCGGCGGCGCAAATGTTATTCTTTGTGCATCCAATCCGCTAAGTACTCAGGATGATGTGGCTGCTTCACTGGTGAAGGATTTTAGCATACCAGTCTTAGCCATCTGCGGAGAGAATCGTAATACATATTATAAGCATATCAATGCAGCAATAGACCATAGGCCCACTATTACATTCGATGACGGTGCCGATCTCGTGAATGAGTTGCATACTCGTAGAAAAAAAGATGCGGGGCGGATTATAGCCAGTATGGAAGAGACAACTACGGGAGTTATTCGGCTGCGGGCATTGGCTGATGAGGGCAAACTGAAATTTCCGGTTATTGCGGTCAATGACGCTGCGAGCAAGCATTTGTTTGATAATCGTTATGGTACCGGGCAGTCAACGGTTGATGGCATTATTCGCGCTACTGATTTTTTGATGGCAGGTACAAAGATTGTTGCGGCTGGTTACGGTTGGTGCGGGAGAGGTTTTGCCATGCGGGCCCGCGGCATGGGAGCTATTGTGATCATAACAGAGGTCGATCCAATCAAGGCTCTTGAAGCAGCGATGGATGGTTTTGAGGTTATGCCGATGGCACAGGCGGCTAAAGTGGGTGACTTGTTCGTGACGCTGACGGGAAACAAAAATGTCATACGAGCAGAGCATTTTCGTGCTATGAAGGACCGGGCAGTTGTTGCCAACAGCGGACATTTCAATGTCGAGATAGACATACCGGCTCTTAAGAAACTAAGCAAGAAGGTGAATCGGAACGTACGCAAACATATTGACGAGTATGTGCTGAGAAATGGTAAGCGAATATATCTTTTAGCTGAGGGCCGGTTGATTAACCTTGCCGCGGCTGAGGGTCATCCTGCATCTGTGATGGATATGAGCTTTGCGACGCAGGCTCTGGAGGCAGAATACATTGTCAAAAATCAGAGCAAACTTACTGTTGCAGTACACGATGTCCCGATGGAGATAGAGCAAAAGGTGTGCAAACTCAAGCTTCGATCAATATCGATATCCATAGACAAACTCACGGATGAACAGATTGCTTATCTTGCTACCAGTGGTGAAGGGACATAACCGAGCCTGTGTTGCGTATTGCGTTTGTCGTACGGCATATTTTATTTTGTGATATACGAATCACGTGCGGCGAGACGAGGCCTATGGGTAAAACAGAGCCGGAAAAGACACCAAGAGCAGTGTCGAAATCCTTTATGGCTGTTGGCCCAACGCTGCACTACAGCCACGAGAATGTGCAGAGATGTTGGCTGTTTGCAGTAGTAGCGTTTGGATTGAATTGTCTCTTCTGGTCGAAGATAGTTACAGGCAGCTTCTGGTCGTTTGACCTTAATGCTCTGGGCAAAACTGCAAATTGGCGGCTGGACCAGTTTGCTGTGGGGGGTGTGAGCATATTTGAGTATCCCTGGCAGATCCTTGTATTGGGTCTGTTGATGGGCATCCTTGGGGTGGCGCCACTATTGATGTCACAGCTTTTGAGCTTTCGCTACAGTGTTCTTTTTGTATTAGGGGTATTTTTCCTGGCGAACCTGCCGGGTTTTGCTATTTGCCTGTTAGTGAGTTGTATTGCCGTGGCGTGTCGTCCACTTCGTTTTCGGTCGCGGATTATCGCAATAGCGTTGTGCACAGCTCCACAGCTTGTCTATTGGGGATTTTTCGGAGGGGCAAGAGGTGTGGAGCCTATCGTATGGGGGTTTTCCTTTGCGCCGTGGGTTTGTGCCTGGCTTATTGGCCTGGTTGTGGCGGGGGTGGTTCTTGGTATAGGACATTACACACGTTATCGACCAGGTCTGATATGGATATTCACCTTTGTCGTACTTTTGATGGCCATCGCTCTGTTTGAAGGCAAGATCGGTTTTGATGAATTGGATTATCAACTGTATGTAGCGAAGAATGACCCAGAACAGATCAGCGAATTTCACGACCACAGCTTAACCGAGGCGTTGGACAAGACTATTGTCGATCCTACTGTTAGAAGGTATCTGGCTGGTTTTTTCTATCCCACCGAAGCAATACCGTTGCGAGAAGAACTCAAGCGGGAAATTCAGATTCAATTAAGTTACGATCGTTGGCCAAGCTGGTTCATCGTGCCCGAAGAGCTTAAGTATCAAGAAAATCGACAGTGGCTCAACGAACAATATGACCTATTCCTCAGTCCGCCAAAGCCATGGTGGATGCCGACATGGCTTCACAGCCAATTGACCAAAAGGCGTACAGTAAGCCGACGTATGCCCATTGCTCTTTACTACAAGGCATTGTTGAGTGAGTATAGTCCCGATATCAAGCTGCTTGGTGAGAAAGAAGTGTTGCATTTTTACAGCGATTATCCACACGAGAAGTCCAGGAAGATATGGTACCTGTTATATCGCGAATGTGGTTACAGTGCTGAGTCTCTTGAGGCTCAGTGGTGCATTGCGAAGCATTGGGCAGGGCAGGGCAGATTCGACTTGGCAGACGAGTTGCTCGCTGAGACCCAAGCTGATTTGCCCGAACGCATGGAGGTTATAGCCGAGCAGCCGATAGAGAATGAGACGTTCTTCAGTCCGTTTCATCCACCGGTCGAGTCTGTGATGACGGTTGTTAAGCTGACCGAGCTGCAAAGGAGAATAGAGCAACTGCGAAGTCTTATAAGTTCGCAGAATCGAAGCGATCAGCAGGAATCGGTACAACGTTTGGCGAGATTTGCAATGCTGAATCCGCATAGCTTGGACTATGGGTGGCACCTCGATGCGCTTTTAAGTCAGATGGGTCAGGAGGATCCGCTTCGTGACAATATACGGTTGGCAAAAGCAAATCTTGTTGCAGATGAGCAGCTTCGTGCCGAACAATTGGACCAGCTACATAAAGAGTTCCAAGATACCGATGGAGGTATGCAGGCGCTGTATGAACTTGCTCGTTTGAAGATCCGTTTATATCAGGATGAATCAAATCCGGAGCAGAAGAAAAAACGCTTGGCGGATGCGAGGTCAACTCTTACGAGTTTTTTGAGCCTTTATCCTGAGAGCTATTGTACTGAGCAGGTAAAGAAGAATCTGGATGCTCTACCAACAGTTGAGTGAAGGTAGAGTTTAGAGACCCACCTTTGTTTTTATTAATTGAAAGTTAGGATGCGTCGATGCGCTATTCTTGTGACTTTTGTGGGATGCGTCAGGTGATTAAGGATCGGGCGGATCAAGGTATGCTGTTTTAACAGAGTAGGAGCGGCGTTTTTCGAAAGGTACTCAGGTTCTTGCCATTTATTTGGCGAGACTTGGGTAACAAGTTAGCAGAGCAGTGGAGTGTTAGAGTGGTTACAAGTGAGCACCAACCGATTTGACTTATTTGTAAGCTTTGTTATAATAAAGAGTAACGAGTGATAGCCTCTCGAACGTGAGCTTTGCAATTTTGACAGGATTCAGGAAAACAAGTATGACGGGTACAACTGATGAGTCAATTTCGTCTGATATAAGTGAGCAGAAGATTTTGTTGGTAGGGGACATAGACAAGGCATTTTTGGATCCTGATAATGTCAGACAACGCGGTTGGGAAGTTCGAGATGATACTGCGGACGGAATCTATGCAGCAGCGAAGAACGGTTTTGCAGCGATTGGAGTTGTAATTTATGGGACATCAGGCAGGTTGAGTTCTGCTTTGAAGTCTTTAAGGGAGGTTAGTGCGGGTGCAAAGATAGTTCTTCTGGCAGAGATGTATGAGGAGCCGATTGTAAGGCAGCTTATAAATTCGATTGTCGACGGCACGAGTCTGGCGGATGATTATCTGATTTGTCCTATACAAGCCAAGATGTTCTACGACTTTGTTGCTGGTAGCAAGGCAGGTGCACAGGATGTAAGTGTCTCGGCTGCTGCTGTGGATGTTGAGCTTGAGAGGCGGATGAAGCAGCTTGAGAAGTTGGCTACTGAGGATGACTTGACAGGCCTGAAAAACAGAAGGTATATATGGGAGTTCTCCAGGCAGATTTTGAAGCACGCTAAGAAAGAAAATGGGCGAGTGACGTTGCTTGTTTTTGACATTGACAACTTCAAGCATTACAACGATGTTTATGGGCATGTCGCAGGTGACAAGATTCTAAAACAAGCGGCGATTCTGATGCGGCGATGCTGCAGGGCACACGATGTTGTGGGAAGAATCGGAGGAGATGAGTTTGCGGTTGTTTTCTGGGATGAGCCTATAGCAAAATCATCCGGAGCTGAAAAAGAAAGGCGTTCGGCAAAGGCTGACCATCCCAGCGAGGCGATTTTCATAGCAACACGCTTCAGGAAGGAGTTCGAAAAGGCAGAGCTGCATTTGCTAGGTCCGAAAGGTGAGGGGATTCTGACCATAAGTGGGGGATTGGCAAGCTTTCCTCGTGACGGTTCAACTATAGAGCGGCTTTTTCTGCGGGCAGATTCTGCGCTTCTTGAAGCGAAACGCAGCGGTAAGAACAGGATATATCTCGTCGGAGAGCCACAGAGCGACATTGCTGACCTGGAATAGAAAGTATAACCCCTAAATAAACTTGTCTGACGACAGTCAAGATTTGGGGGCTAAGCATCTGCCAGCGATAAGACAATCCAAAATATCCGTGCTCTCATATTTAGCACATCTAATTTATAGGATACGTATGAGCAGTAGCTAATGGTGATATAGCATTTATTGAAGAAAATGTGCTAACGGCAGCTATTGTAAGCGGGTTGAATTTGGGTTGCGGTTGCAGGGTGTTGTGAAGGAACAAGCTGTCGGTTGCTATTGCTCTGGGAGGATAATAGTCTTGGTCGGGCTGACCAGCTTGTAGCGTATTCCTCGCCAGCGGATTGTTCTGCCAAAGGCTGAAGTGATGATGCAAAATAGCAGCAGTAGAGACCAAAGCCAAAAGGCGAGCATGTCGATGATTGTTGCAGGTCTGAGCCGCTGAAGGTCTTTCGGCAACAAGATGGTGACCATTTTCCAGCGCATTATTGCCCGGAATAATTGGCTTATGAAGAAAATTGTCGGCACAGCGGCAGCGAGAGGAAGCGCTGAGAATTGGAAATTGAATATGTGAAATTTCACATGGTGTATTGCTATAAAGAAGGCAAGAGCAGTTCCACCCCATAAACCCAATGCAGAGTATAAGCTGGTTAAGAGCCCAAAGGACCAGGTCAGCGGCGCATACACGCGGGTAATGAGAAGTTGTCGACGGCAGAATTCGAGCAGACCCCTCCACGTAGTTGTTTCGTAAGAGGCGGCTAAGCAGGTGGGAACGAATGCAACTATTAGTCCGGCTTTTTTTACGGCGCGGCTGAGTGAAAGGTCATCGCTTAATACGGTTTGCCAGATTTTATCAAGGCCCAGACGGCGAAAGTCGTCTGCGCGGATGGCCATGGAGCCACCCCAGGCTTGATTGAAGGGCGTGTTGCCGAGCAATTGCGCGACCCTGGCGTTTAGAGCTGACAAGGCGAGCGTAGCAAGGTTGTTCTTTCTTGGGATAAACCAGCGATAGCCACTGGCGGCGCCATTTTTTGTTAGGCGGAGCGGCCAGACCAACTGACTCAACCAGTAATCGGGAACGCAGATGTCGGAATCGGCAAAGGCCAGGACGTCAACATCGTTGGTAATAAAATTGTAACAGTACAATAAGTTGTGAATCTTCTGACTGCACGAGTCGGTGTGACCGGCGATGAATATCTGCACATCTTGGGCTTTGGAGCTTGAGACCAATTGTTCTTTTAACTTTTGTAGTTCATCGTATGCAGGGTCGGACTTTTCGGCGACAACAAACCAGAGTACATAATTTTCATAGTCCTGATTGAAGAATGAAGCGATGTTCTTATGGAACTCCGAATCCAGGCCTTTGCAGGGTACGATGAGGACGGTGTGTAAAAGGTGCCATGAACGTTTCTTTCTGAGTTTTGATCTCGCAAAGTGGTAGTTGTGAAACGACTGCAATAAGGATAGTAATTGTGGCAAAATTGCAGCCAGGGCTATATAGAAATACCAGTCCATTCTGAACCTGATTTTTTAGTTTCAATTACACAAATTATCACGTATCGCCCATTACGTACGTGCACAGAAAGCGATGTTATTAACTTAGTAAAATTGGGAGAAAAAGCCAGCGTTTTCTTTGGTTGA
>CAYSPM010000053.1:0-15844 GCA_964432925.1 uncultured Pirellulales bacterium
TAAGTTCTAAAACCTGTCGGTAGGCATCGGAACTTTATCCTGTGGGTCGCGCAGGTTTATGTACCTGGCACCGCCCATCAAAGTTCCGTTCTGCTCATAATATGTATATAGCTTAGCAAGTTTTTCTTCATCCTTTGCTTCCAGGTGGCGAGCCCAGGCTCCGATTTCAGCCCCCCAGATGATCTGGGTTTGATCTTTAGCGTAAAGAACAATATGTGGTGCGGAACTGTTTTCTCGACCTTTGAAGTTGCTTACATCGATACTTTCTATTTCTCTAAGTAACGGCCTATCAGGTACAAGGTCTTTATCCATTCGATCCAGTAAAATTAATACCGCTATCGCCGCAGCCAGGTCCTCCTCTTGCAGTATCTTTCCAAGCTGTAGCATTGTTGAAAGAAAAATGCCCCTAATTCTAACGACTGGCAGTTCCGGCACGTCAACATAGTCAAGCACAACAAGCTCTGCATCAATATAGAACCTTTCGAAATTTCTCGTGATAAGAGCCAAAGGTTTTCGCCAGCGTGCATTAACGCCGACGCTGTCGTGGGTAATTTGCACCTGTACATCATCCAGCCAGGCAACCGATTTTAACTTCTTCGCTACAAGATGCGCAGTTTGCTCGTCTAGTTTGAAGCTATCACCGCTGGCGGCGGTGAGAATCTTGGCCCTTAGTTCGGCATTGACCCATTTGGGCACATTAAGCAATACCAAAGGTCCGGTTCCGTTAGGGCTGGCAGATTTGAGATATCGTTCCGAAAGGAAAAGAAACACCCCTGCTACTGCAAGGACACAGAGGAGCGAGATCGCTTTGAGAACACGCGTAAGGGTGGTCCGATCCGTCTGCTTCGACTGTTTTTTCCCTTCCGAGTCATCGAAGCCAAAATAGGTTTTCTGCTTTTTGCGTTTTATTGCTCTTTTTCGTACGGCCATAAAAACTTTCGGATCCGCATACGAGATGGGTCAATCCCTTAGCTTGAATGCCACCGACTATAATGTTTCGTCGACTGCTTGCCGGTTCGCACACTTATAAGCCTCCTGCTTATTCGATGAACCAAAAACAAATCCAAAGTCCAACACCCACGATTCAAAAAACAGCTATTTAGCTGAGCTTAGCCTGGGCTTTCTATTGTCAGAACTAGCCTTGTGCTTCGTGCTTTGTATGCTGAATTTGTCTTTAGTTGGTGCGTTTGGCACATGTGCGCCTCTATGCTCAATTGCCAGCTCGATGATTCTCACACACAATTCGCTCATAAACAGCCCCGCCTTTGCCGCTGCCTTGGGAAGAAGTGAGTGAGTAGTGAAGCCTGGAATCGTATTGACTTCCAGAGCGTATGGCAGTCCGTCGTTACCCAATATGAAATCAACTCTCGCAAAATCCCGGCAGCCGAGTACATCAAAGCAATCGGTCGCTGCCTGACTTATTTTTGCCGTTAGTGACGCATCCTTAATGGTATCAAATAAATACTCTGTTTTGTGATTGGCGTATTTTGCCTGGTAATCGTAAAAGCCGGTCTTGCTCTTGATTTCAATTATTGGCAGGGCTTGTCTTTCAAGTATTCCAACCGTTATCTCTCTTCCCGGAATGAACTCTTCTATTATGCAGTCGCCAAACTCATAGTAGGTCTTTTGGGCGGCGGCAATAACATCTTGTGGACTACTTACGATGCTCACGCCGACACTGCTGCCCTGTCTTTGTGGCTTCACTACGAATTTCCGCCCAAGTTCTCGCAGTCGCTGCTCAAGCTTGTTTGTATCGGCCTGACCATTAAACTCCACTGCTGTCGGCACATTAACGCCGACATCAGCAAATAGCCTCTTACTTGCCATCTTGTCAAATGCCAACTTGCTCGCCACGGACCCGCTACCTGTGTAGATTAGGTCCTGGTCTTCGAGTATCTGTTGGAGCTGTCCGTCCTCGCCGAATTCGCCGTGCATCGCAATAAAGAACACATCAATGTCAGTGTTCTGAAGTATATCTACATCATCCTGGGCGATATCAGCGGTCACAACATTTAGCCCGGCTTGCCCTAACGCTTCAGCGACACAATTCCCGCTCTGGATACTGATTTCGCGTTCGGCGCCTATACCACCCATAAGAACGACCACCTTCAATGTGCCACATTCTATCACCAGCTCAATACTCCCTTATTCTTTGCTGTTTAGTGTGAGGAGCGAAAGATAAGTCTACTTCCATATTTCAATTTCGGGTTCAAGCTCAATATCGAATTGCTCTTTTACTCTTTGCTTAACGACATCCATAAGTCGAATCACGTCACGACTTTTGCAGCCCTTCTCCGCTATGATGAAGTTTGCATGCTTCTCACTTACAACGGCTCCGCCAACTTGCAGGCCCTTTAGGCCGGCTCTATCAATCAAGGCACCGGCTGAAACTCCTCTCGGATTCTTGAATACACATCCGCAGTTTCTCGTGTTCAATGGCTGATTATTCTTCCTGTTGATCCACGCCTCCTTAACCGTTCGCATGATATGTTCGGGATCGGCACTGGCCAATTGCAGACGAGCGCCTAAAATGAATTTCGCGGTAATGTTTGAGCCACGATAGTCGAAAATTAGTTCCGGCTTTTTCTTTTCAAACACGTTGCCGTGGTTGTCCATAAGTGTGACAGATTCCACAACAGTACCGATATCTCCAAAATTACCGCCAGCATTCATCCTAACCGCGCCGCCGATCGAGCCGGGTATGCCGGTTAGGGCTTCGATGCCCGAGAGACCCTTTTGCACACATTCTAAAACCAGCTTGCTCAGTTCAACACCTGCGCCGACGATGATCTGTTCATCTTCGAAATGCGTATGTGCGAACTCGTCCGCTTCGAGCTTTACTACCGCGGCATGCAAGCCTTCGTCACTGACCAACAGATTTGAGCCAAAGCCCATGACGTAGATATGAATCTTGTTTTCCCTGCATCGTCGGACCACTTCTTCGAGCTGCTTTACAGTTCCTGGCCTTATGAAATAGTCCGCAGGTCCTCCCAGGCCGTACCACGTGTGCATAGCCAGCGGATGGTCGGTCTCAACTATTGTTTCTAAGCCGCCGAATATACTCATCTGCCACTTTCCATACGTCGCCTGCACCCATGGTCACAACAAGATCACCGGCAGCGACGTTGTTCAGTAAATAATCACAAATGGCCCCGAAGCTATCTATAAACAGCGCCTCTGAGCCATTAACTCGTACCTTTTCAACCAACATCTGCGAGTTGACCTGCGTTTTGCTTAGCTGCGAGTCTCGAACGAAATAAATATCCGGTACTATCGTTACATCGGCAAGCTTAAAGCTTTCTGCAAAATCATCAAGCAAAAATCTTGTTCTGCTGTATTGATGTGGCTGAAAGACACACCAGATTCTCCTCGGCTGGTATCTTTCGCGTATCGCCGCAAGTGACGCTTTGATTTCTGTTGGATGATGAGCGTAATCGTCGAGAACTGTGATTGTCGTATTGCGTGTTGCGTATTGTGTATTGCGTATACTATCTGCGGGCTGCACCCCGCACGAGGCATCACATACCACGAATTGGCCTTTCCACATCAGTCGGCGGTCGATTCCGGTAAAGGCTGGAAGCAATTGAAGTGCTCGCTGCGCAGGTACTCCGACATTAACAGCCAGCGCAACTACTGCCAGTGAATTGAGTATATTATGCCTGCCAGGTATAGAGATTCTTGTTGATCCTAAGCATTTGTCATTGTAGTAAACATCAAAAGCATATAGCCCGTTGCTCGAGCGAATGTTGCGAGCGTGGAAATTACACCTGCGGCTAAAGCCGAACGTTTCGCACGGCGCCAGCCAATCATAGCCGCGTAAGCGACAATTTGCGATAGCTTGCGCCACGTTGGCATCCTGGCCATTTATTATAATCACACCGTCCGGCGGGATACGAAGGATGAACTGGCCAAAAGCATCTATGATCTCTTGTTCGTCTTTGTAGTAGTCAAGGTGATCCTGTTCGATATTGAGTATGCAGGCAATTTTGGGTTTCAGGCTCAAGAAGCTTCTGTCGTATTCGCAGGCCTCAGCAATGAAATATCTGCTCTCGCCGGTGCCACAGGAACTCCCCAGTTGAGTCACTTCAGCCCCAACGATGAAGTTTACGTCGATACCAGCCTGCTTCAGTAAAAAGCTGAGCCAGCCGCTAGTAGTGCTCTTACCGTGTGTGCCGCTTATTGCTATGCCATTGTAGTAGTTCATCAATCGTCCCAGCATTTGGGCATATTTGAAAACCTTGAGCTTTTCCTGACGGGCAAGCTGCAGTTCGGGGTTATCGTCTTTTATCGCTGCCGAGATAACGACGGCATCGGCTTCCGGGCTAAGATTGTCATGGCTGTGACCGATTCTTATGTCGGCTCCGAGTTGACGGAGCATTGACGTGACCGAACTTTCTGTTTGGTCTGAACCGGTTACAACTGCTCTGTTTTTCACAAGTATCTGTGCTAATCCACTCATGCCAATGCCGCCTGCGCCGATGAAGTGGAATCTTTTGCCCGACATATCCAGTCTGCCAAGCGCTTCGACCACGTCATATCTATGAGCAGCCTTTATCTTGCGTCGGTAGGTCAGAACATTCCGTTGATTCATTGCATCCTTTCTGAGAATGCATATCCGTAACATATGCCCAGTAAGTTTAGCATAGATGTTTGTCAAGAGGAATAAAAAAAGGCCGTAAGCTTAACGCTTATGGCCTCTTGTTTACTCAATATATTAGTATTTTCTGATTGTATGAGCTTTAAGAAGCTCCGTCAACTCATAGGCGGCGGACGAATTTGAATCGGTGAGTGAAATTTCTTCAGACAACTCTTGTACTTGTTTGGTTGGCTACTAAACATACCTCTGCATCCAACTTTATCCCAATTGTTGAATGCAACGAGCACCAACCACATTATCTCAGCGACGAACTTCCTTGTCTTCATAGTTCAACCCCCACACCCCATTATTATGTATCGGCATTTGGCTGATCTTTTTCTTAATCAAATCTCAAACCGCTAAATATGCTCCAAGACTGCAGGCGCGGGCATCACCTACGGCTCATGTGGAGGTGCAATGCCCTCTTATAGATAGCTAAAAACCACGTTACCAGTACTGATATGGGTTTTTATGGTATGGGTGTAAATATAATGTTATCGATGCCGATCTACAGGACTAACTGCAGTATGTCAAGCTGGCGGATTACGGCCCCATTAGTGTCAAATTAATCTACCTTGTTCTTTTCACGAGGGCTATTGCCAATTGCCGAAGTGGTTCAGCCTCCTTGCCGAACGGCTCCAGCGTCTTGACTGCCTCACGAGCGAGTTTCTCTGCTATCTGCTTTGACTTGCCCATCCCGATGAGTGCAGGATACGTAGCCTTGCCAGCCTTAGAGTCTTTGCCGGCAGTCTTTCCAAGCTGCTCACTTGAGGCACTTACGTCAAGAATGTCATCAGCAATCTGAAAACCCAAGCCGATTTTAAGGCCATACTCACGCAGGCACATAAGTTGTCTGTCATTTGCGCCACCACAGATTGCTCCCATCGCCGCGGCGCACTGGAATATCTTGGCAGTTTTTTGGGTGTGGATTCCCTCGAGTGCCTCGATACTGGGGCTGGTCCCTTCAGCATTTATATCAGCTATCTGACCGGCGATCATACCGGCGGGCCCAGAACAAGGCCGAACAGATAGTGGGTAAGCTGGAGAGCATGAAATTAAAGAAAGCGGCGGGGATTTGCCCTGAAGGTCAGGCATCTGAATATCCCCAATCCTATCGGTTCCTCTTTTTGCTAAAATTCAACATTTTAGGATTGTCATTAGACACTCATTCTGCTAAAAAAAGTATGTTCATCTGTCAAAATACTGTAGCCTGGACTATCTATTTAAATCAGACTTGAGCAGTTAAGAGCAAAGTGATGTATGATGAGGTCGAACGGCTGCAGAAATAAACATATATACAGAATTTTTTTATGACATCGAGGATTAAAAAAGCTGTTGCAAAGAGCAAGCTTTTTGTAAGCGAGGAGCTTGAGAACTACGATAAAGGACGTGCCATGCAGAACAACGAGTTGTTTCAATACCTATCCAACACCGAAAAACAAATCCACTCTGTGTTGAAATCTAGCCACGTGAGAGCCTACTTAAAGCCTGAAGATATATTGGAGAGCGTCTTCAGTTACATAGACAGGCCAGCTAAGCGCCTAAGACCCTCAGTTCTACTAATGGCAGCCGGTGCGCTTGGCGGACCAGATCGAGAGGAGCTCGCCCTCCCTGCAGCTGCTGGTGTTGAACTTTTTCACACTTGGACTTTGGTTCATGACGACCTAATTGATAACGATACGCTACGCCGTGGGGGTCCAACTGTACACGAAGCTATGTGTACCGCTGCGCAAAACAAACAGAGCATCACGACTAATCTTGCGACTGAATATGGACGGGACGTTGCAATTCTTACTGGGGACATGCAACACGGCTGGGCCATAACGTCTTTTGTCGACTGTGCATTAGAGTCCGGAATTAATTCTACGTTGATCTTGAAACTGATTAAACATTTACAATCTTATGTTCTTGGGAACCTAATTTTTGGCGAAGTGCTCGACGTCCGTTATGGAATGCAGGATCTCACAGAGCTCAAAGATATTGACGAGAACAAGATAGTAGAGATGCTCTGGCTCAAGACAGGCGTTTTGTACAAATTCGCAGGGATGGCCGGAGCACTGATAGGAAAGGACACCTGCAACTTTGAGGATGATGAGGTCCAAGCTATCACACAATTTGCAAGTAAATGCGGCACAGCTTTTCAGCTTCAGGACGACATCCTAGGTATCCTGGGTGATGAAGCTTCTCTCGGCAAGCCTATTGGGTCAGACATCAGAGAGGGTAAGAAAACAGTAATCGTGTATGAGTCTCTAAAAAACGCCAATGAATCGCAAAGGAAAATGATACTGTCCATTTTAGGTAACCGCTTAGCTACTACTGACCAAGTTCAGGCAGTTAGCGAGCTTTTCTATGAACTCAACGGGATAGGCAGGACCAGAGATCTTGCGGCAAAATACATTTCGGATGCTATCCCTTACTTGAACGAAATATCGGACTCCCGGTACAAGCGTCTTCTATTACTTTGGGCAAATTATATGTTAGACAGGAAATTCTGACTCATTTGTACTATTGACATGGCACTTGTTAGACAAATAAGTGTGTTCATAAGCTCAGACCAAACCGAGCTTGAGTATGACCGTCAGATTGCGGAGCAGTCATTGAAGGACATGAATGTCAATCCCGTCCTCTTCGAGGTTTTCTCTGCTATGAGTTATTCTCCGAATGAAGGCTGCCGAGAAGAGGTTAGAGATTGTGACATTTTCCTACTGCTACTTTGGAAATCGCTCAGCGACTCGGTTCTGGAAGAATATTATGAGGCGGTTAAGCGAAGCAAGCCCATCCTTATATTCGTTAAGTCCTTGATCCGGAATGAAAAACGCAAAGACGGCCTTGAGACTTTTTTGAAAGAACTGGAATCTCCTACAGGTCCGCAGAAGCATTCTATGCTGCGTCTGACTTACAAGCCATATAGAAAAGTCAACGAACTTAGAGCAGTGGTTCGGGAGAGTGTTGCTGCGGAAATGGCCAAGTTTTATAGAAGGCCGATCTATACAATGGCGCGAAATGAGATGTATGAAATGGGTATATCAATAATCCGATACGCCCAGAGACGCTTATATCTTTTCCAACGGACTCCTTCTTTACTCCTCGGTGCCCGTCCTTACATAGTGGACGATTCGAAGAAATATGCTTATGAAAAGGAGTTTGCAGAAGTGCTCAACTTATGGATCGACGCCAATTACAAACTTGCAGACAAGGAGTTCCTATACCTCTTCTCGGCTGAAGCCACCAAGAAAGAGATTGAGGAGGAACAGTTGGCGAAAGATACCAAACGTCTTTCATATATCAAGGAAAATGTACAACGACTCAAAGAAATAGAAGTAGGTAGCGGTCGTCGGTTCAGAATCAGAACTCTGGATGTTCCAATATCAGGACCTCTCATCGTCGGGGACAACCGCTACGCTATATGGGTTTTGGGAGAGGACCAAGCAGTATCAATGTCGCAAGATAACAAGGGAATAAGTGATATTTTAGTCATGATCCTGAATAGCTACAGTCAAAAACACCTAAGTGACGAGGAAATGCTTTCGGCGCTAGGACTGCGATATCCTTGAGGTTAATATTGAGAACGTCAGCGATAGCTGGTTCGTCAATTTTTTTTGGTTAAAATCTCAAACGCCAATGTCAACAATGCGTCACTCGTCAAGATAGCTGTTGCCTCGTCAAAAGCCTTATGGCAGGTCGGCTGCCCACGTCGAAAATCATCATCATCCATTGCAGGTAAGTCATCGTGAATGAGCGAATAAGTATGCACCATCTCAATTGCTGCTGCTGCAATCTCTGCGTTATGGTTGATGCTGCCACTTACGACTTCACAGCACCATAGAACCAGGGCCGACCGGACACGCTTTCCAGGCGCAAAGAGGCTGTAGCTCATCGCCTGCTTAAGAGATGGGTCTATCTGAGTCTGTCCTGTTAGAAGCGTTTTTAATATCGAATCTACAAGTTGTGCTTTATCACGTAAAAGGGCCCCCATATCCGAATTGATAGTCTCCATCATAGACACTATAGCACCAGTTCTCGAAATCCCCAGCTTTGCAGTTTCATTCGCAAGTTTGTATTATATCCATTTTCGCAGCCTTTAAAAGGAAATTATGAACACAAACAAGATTCTGATTCTTGGCGTTACTGCATCAGGCAAAGGCACTTTAGCATTCAATCTGGCCTTATCCCTCGATGCTGAAATCATTAGCATCGATTCGATGAAGGTCTATCGCCGAATGGATATCGGTACCGCCAAGCCGCCCATGCACGCACGCCAGCGAATCAAATACCACCTGATCGACATAATTGAGCCAAGCGATTCATTTAGCGTAGGGTCCTTTATTGATGCGGTACAGCAAGCAATAGAGCAGATAGATAACCACGGCAAAACTATCGTCGCGGTCGGTGGGACGGCTCTTTATATAAAGGCCCTGCTCTACGGTCTGTTCCAAGGCCCAGGAGCTGATGAGCAATTGCGAGTTGAACTGCGTGCACGGGCAAAAGCAGAAGGCTTAGCCGAACTCCATCGAGAATTGGCAAGTGTCGACCCCACAGCCGGCGAAAGCATTAGTCCCAATGATGCCAAGCGTATAATCCGCGCTTTGGAGGTTTACCGAATCACAGGCAAACCTATATCTGCTCAGCAGAGACAATGGGATGCTTTGGATGTGGCGCCTGATTGGACGATAATTGGCTTGAGAAGAGAAAAAGCAGAGGAGAACAAACAAATAAGCGCCCGGATAAAGAAGATGATCGAAGCCGGGCTGGTGGACGAAGTCAAATCGCTGCTCTCAGAAGAAAAACCCTTGAGCAAACAAGCCCGCTCTGCGATCGGCTATGCCGAGATAATCGATCACCTGGCTGGCCGAATGAGTTTGGAGGACGCTATAGAGTTAATAAAGAAAAAAACACGCAGATTAGCCAAGAATCAACGAACTTGGTTCAAAACCTTTAAGAGCGTTAACTGGCTCGACATCCAGCCCCAAGAGCCTAACAAAGAAATCCTCGTTCGCATAAAAAGAATATTGGCAAAGCAAAGCTAACCAAAGAGAAAATCCCCGCCTCTCTATTTGAGCTATCTCGCCAGCAAAATGTGTCTTACTCAGACAGTCTGTAGTTGTTGTTGTGCCCGGAGTACCGCAGCGGCATCGCCCAGCACAAGCTGCCTGACCAAGCTGGCTGGAACTAATGTAATCCCCATGTTGAATATTCTCTCTTCGACTATGGAAGCCACTGCGCGTGCCGTCTGCCGGGCAAGACTGTGCTTGGTCACCAAATCTTCGACTATTCGTGTCTTATTCCATCGGGACTTGCCGCCTTGCCTATCAGCCTGGCAGAGTTGCTCGGCATCGGCAAGTTCTCGAATATCTACCGGGACGACCTCAACGCGAGACCTTTTAAGCCTACGGCTGAAATTATGTTCGCTTAACGCCACAGCACAGTCCTCATGGCCCGTAGCTGTAAGAACCGCCTTGACTATGGAAAATATCTCGCTGCTGCTTACGGTGTGGCGATTTTGTCTGCGATAAAGATAGTATGTAACTGCCTCAGAAAGCTCTTCCGCAACGCATATATCCGGGTATCCGGCAGCACCCATAGCGTTGCTGATAGTCCCTATCACTTTGGTGTGTAAGTACTCCTCGGCACTTCCATCTGCCTTTATGACCTTGAGTTGCATTGGGCCGCCTCCTTCGTCTGCCTACAAGTTTAACAACCAAAATTACTTATCGTAAAGCAAAAAATCACAAAAGTGTAAACCTAACGCCTCCAATCTTTCTTATTCAATCCATCTCGCTACTGATCGAAGAGCTTGAGCTGTTCCATAGGCTCGGCCTCACGGATAACTCTACTGACCTCCTCGATTAATTCACCTGCATCCTTGAACTCACGATAGACACTGGCAAAGCGGATATATGCAACCTTATCCACAGAGCTAAGATGCCTCATCACTCTTTCACCAATGAAAACCGACGAGACTTCCCTGTCGAATTGGCGAAAGATGTCTTCCTCCGTCTTGTCGACTATCTGCTGAATCTGTTCTCCCGAGACCGGCCTTTTATAACAAGCCTTCTGCAGGCCGTTGACAATTTTGTCCCTGTCGTAAGGAACGCGGGATTTGTCCTTTTTGACCACGTGCAGTTTAAAACTTTCACCCGTCTTCTCATAAGTAGTAAAACGTCGTTTGCACACAAGGCACTGACGTCGGCGTCGCACTACTCTGCCAGAATCACTTGAACGTGAGTCGATGACCTTATCCCTATCTTCCTTGCAAAAGGGACATCTCACAATCCAAGTCTACCTCCTTTATTTACCAGCCCTCAAACTCTACGTAGGGCACGCGCTTTCACTATAATCCGTCAGCACAATACCACATCTTGCCAACTTACACATTATACGACCAACATATAGTATGTCAAAAAAATTCTTGTGGCAATCCGTTCTTTGTATATGTTGGCAGGAATTAGCTTGTCGGTCCAAGACAACATGAGATGCCTCTGCGGCTACAGGCTGAATTCGTGGACAGGAGAATTTCCTTTTCACGGTGTAAGTAGTCGTGCTGATTTGGAAAAAAAGAAACGGTCGTCGACAGGTGGTATTTATGCGGGACGAACGTCTGGGATTATTTTTTGTAAACACCTGTTTCTACAAAAAAAGGCCTCTGCGCTAAGAACGCAGAGACCCACTCGGAAAGAAACTCACATAGCCCCCCCAACGGGTAATACGCAAAGTCCGGTCATATTTTTATCCAGGGACATCTATGTCCCAGCACATTGCAATACGGTCTATAGTTGGGTGTCTCGTTTGCTAACCACTTAAAGTTTAATACAAAAAACAAGGATATGCAAATCAGGTGCCCAATTTTTTATCTTTTTGAACAGACCATAGCAATTAGCGATTCAGAAAGACCACGCTCCTGTTGAAGCTGCACCGCTGTCCTGTGCCGGTTCTTAAACTTGGGTTCAGATCAGATTGGCCCTATATCTCTTCGATTTGGGCAGTACTTCTTAGCTGGTCAATAAATTGCTCTACAGCCTTTTCTTGTGACTGCTCTTTGAGTTCCTCACATATCTGCTCTCTTGCTTCTTCAAGGCTTGAGACAGCCTCCTTGGTTCTGTCGTACACTTTCGCTATGTGAAATCCGAAACGTGTGCGAAAAATGTCACTTACTTGCCCCATGTCCAGATTGAAGACCATGTCTTCAAACTCTTCGGCCATTTCACCTCTGGCTATATAGCCTATGTCACCGCCGGCGTCCGTACAGTCAGTGTATTTTTCAACCACCGCTTCAAAGGGCACCCCTTTTCTCAATTCATTCTGCGCTTCTCTGATCTGCTCATAGGCGCTTGCCTCGCTTGTTTGCCAGTTTACGTACTTCACGATATGAGCCACTCTGACTTGCTCAGCACTCCTAAAATTTTCTTTGTTCTCTTTATAGTATTGTCGAATCTCGGCGTTTGATGGCTTGGGCAGGTCCTTGTAGAGATCCTTAATCTTTTTCTCCAGCGCCAGGTAAACCTCTACGGCCTCTCTAAGCTTTCCCTCATTGTCGGCATAAAAGTCGTCATAAAGCTCCGCCGTAAGGCGTCCTGCGGACTGCTCACTAGCATATTGCTCCTTTAATTTCACAAGAACTAGTTCAACCTCAGATTCGGCAATGTTGCTGGTGTTTTGTTTGGCTTCTTGCCTCAGCAGGATTCTCTCGATGATGTTATCCTTGGACCAGTCAAGAAGCTGGGTCTCACGTTCTTGTATGTCCATATCGGCAAAAGCCTTTTCGTACTCAGGCCTCAACCGCTCAACTTCCTGCTGGATTGCCGTGTCCTCGATTTTTTCTCCATTTACTACTAGAGCCATCCTATGCTCCCTGAACTTTGTGCTTTATCTTTTTTCTCTGGAATGGCTAAGCCATAAAATGATTCACCTTCACGCCCTAGCTCGTGCGTAGCAGTCGGGGTCCTGAGCCAGTTTTTCCCTGGCTTCCAGCGTCATCATCCTAAAAGCAGGGTGCGTACTCTCCCACGAACGCTCGCGAAAAGAACTGCTGCGCATCTTTTCTATCTCTGGTGCAACCTCATCGAAGTAACTGCCGTAGATATGCAGCGAATCACTAATGTCAACGTATCTGCCGATATGAACGGGCTTACCAATCTTTTTAGATATTTCCTCAGCGATCATCTTCTGTAAGTCGGTCAACGCATAAACATTCATGAACCATGCCTTGTAAAGGTCTCTGCTGCGCCAATGCGTATTCATGTTAAGCGATAGCTCGCCGTTCTTACCGGCAACCAGCCTACACCATAGCCTTTGAAGACAGGGCGGATCATCGGTTTGCGGATCGGCTGTTGGCATCCAGGTTATTGCCTGCGCCCTTCGGCTGTGCGGAGTCTGCGACAGGTAATCAGTAATATACTGGATCTGGTTGACCTTCTTGAACGGCCTTGGCGAATGTGCGTCTCGTATCTGCTCGACAGGACAGTACGAGAACAACCGCTCATGATAAGTATAGGTCCACTTGCCCGCAGCAGGGTCGATCCAGTGGTCATGGATACCATTGACAACTTCCTGCCGATATGATTCGAGCTCCTCGGGGCCGCCCGGAAAGTTCTTATGGATTCTTGGCTCGGAGAAAGTATCTGAAATCGTAATTATCACCGTTGCATCTTTGCTGGGCGGGTCTTCAGGCTTATCGTACTGCGTTCTGATATCCAGTCCCTGATCCCAAACCGCCAGCACTGCCTTTTCCCACGCCTCAGGTAGAGACTCAGCGGTTATCGAAATTACAGGTATATCCACAGTCGACATGGTTGCCGCCATTTATGATTTTCCTTTATAAATTTGTTTTCAAAGTTTCCCTGTACTCTTGTTTTTCTTTTTACTTCTTGAAGGTGGTATAATCGAAGAATTGAACCTGACAAATCTTTCCCAATTAATTCTACCCTCGTCACAAAATTCGCTGGCAAATTCCATTGTGAAGCTATTAATAATTTGAGCGTACTGCCCCATAAACTCTTCGTTTTTTTCCTTTGCTTTATGGCCTAACGGTTCAATAATCTTTGTATAAAGACTCCTATCTCCTGAAATGAACTCCCAAAACTTTTGTCCACAGTACATCAGATACTCTCCTTTGTCCTGGATTCTATTTCTGCCATAGCAACAACCGTTTACGGCGACAATTTTTCTACTGGGAGTATTTGTTTTAAGAATTCTCTCCGCTTTTTTGAAGTTAGTTATCATGTTGCTAATCTGTCCGCTGTTCGCCCAATTAGGACCTGATTTTATAGTAACGATATATTTAACATCGTCTTTTTCAAACTCTAAATCAATTCCTTCGGCCGATGATTTTGTGCCGCCGTATACTTGTTCACAAATAAATATTGCCAGCTGCTCCAAAAAGTCTCCGAAAATTGTTTCCTCCTGGGAAGAAATATGGGCGTCCAACAAACCCTTTATTATGTCTTGAGCTGTCAGGACATTTTTGGCTTTGAAAAGATATGGATTTTTCCTTTTTAGAATTCTGTGCAGCTTGAGCTTGCCGAGGCTATCAAGCCTTTTGTTGTGAAAAGCGCTGATGTTGCCTTCAACAAACCTGGCAACATCACCCAGATTCAACGGTCTCATAAGCTTCTTTGCTCTCGAAAAGATAATAATCCGTTGATTCAACCTTGTTCTTTGCTATTTCATAATACTCCGGCAAAATCTCGATTCCGATTGAGTATCTTTGAGATTTTTGGGCCGCCACTATAGTGGTTCCTGAACCCATAAATGGGTCTAATACTGTATCTCCTTCTTTTGTAAATAGTTTAATGAACCATTCAGGCAAAGCAACAGGAAATACAGCGCTGTGATTTTTGTTATTACATTCCGTTGCTAAATGGACGACATTAGTTGGGTAAACCTTGTCCCTGTTTAGCCAGTGAGAAACATTTTTCCCAAAACCACTATTATTTTTGGCATTGTCTCTAGTTTTGTCAGTTTGACTCAGGTTTTTAAGTCTTGTGTTAGCCCAGTCGCCTACCGGGATCATTACCGCTTCCTGATACATGTGAAATCTTCTATTCTTATTAAATTGTAGCAGTCGTTCCCAGGCATCTCTAAACCTGTTAGGCCATTTGCCTGGATAACAATTCTTTTTGTGCCAAATGAACTCTTCCGTCCATAGCCAGCCTTGTTTTCTCATCTCCATAATTAACTGTAGCACATATGTGTGTCTTTCTCCATTAACGACTCTTTCTTTTATGTTAAGAATGAATGTGCCAGAGGGTTTTAAAACTCGTAACAACTCTTTGGAAACAGGTATAAACCATTCTACATACCTGTCTGGGTGGATACCTCCGTATGTTTTCTTACGGCTGTCGCAGTAAGGAGGAGAGGTAAATATTAAGTCGATAGAGTTATCTCTTAATTGCTTCAGTTTTTCTCTACAGTCACCCAGCACTAAGTTAGCATCTACACGCATTTCTCTGTTACCCTCCATGAACTCACTTTGCCTTTTTC
Source organism: uncultured Pirellulales bacterium (assembly GCA_964432925.1). GTDB lineage: Bacteria > Planctomycetota > Phycisphaerae > Sedimentisphaerales > Anaerobacaceae > CAYNTC01. The sequence continues at coordinate 15,116 of CAYSPM010000053.1, forward strand.
CCACGCCTCCGGCAGACAAGCAGCCGCGATTGAGATCACCGGTATTGAACAAGCGGATACTCTAGTAGTCATTCAATCTGACTCCTTGGCAACCATAGGTTTTGTTCCTGGTCTGGGCTTGGTGAACCTGCTCAAATCCAGTTCTTCTTCTGTGACTTTGTATCTCTTTTGATACCGCGGCGGCATATCCACAAGCATTTGTTTTGCCCTGTACGCATACCAGCTATCTGGCCATTTTTGGATTATCCGCCGACAGTTGTCCACCATAAGCTTAAAACCCGTCATTGGCAACCGGCCTATACTGCGCCCCGGTACTGCTACATTCAAGAGCCGCTCAGCTTCTATGCTATCAATTTCGGATAGCTGTGAGAAATATAACGTAACAGGCTTGGATGTTTGTGGCTGTTGTGAAGGCCCTTCGGCTGCGCTCGGGGCGGGCTTGGTAACAGGTTGCTCAGCTTTTTTTGTTTCTTGAGGGGCTTCCGGTGTTTCAGCCTGAGGCTGTTGGGGCGGTTGTGCTGGTTGTGGCTCCGTCAGGAACTTCTCTTTGTCGTGCTCAGCAACGTCATAGAAGGTTTTTTTCTGTGATGATTGTTCAACCGCTGATTGACGCTTGCCGATAAACTTGCCAACGACAACAATCGCGATAACAACGATTATCAAAAAACCTGCAATTTTTAGCCAGAAAGTATTCATGTTTGTTGCCACCCCCTTTCTTTTACTAAAAAA
>CAYSPM010000054.1:0-15589 GCA_964432925.1 uncultured Pirellulales bacterium
TAGCTACTGAGCCAAACAGGACTGTTACAGACAGCTCAGATAAAGTTGACACTATAATTAGGGAAGACAGTCAAGGGAATATCTGGATATTTACTGTAAGGATAACAGACGCAAGCGAGACAAACGACCCTCCGATAGATGTTACGTTTACAGTTGATGGATTAACGTCAGACATGGATGTTATTGAGCCTGCCGAATTTAGTAAGAGCGTTTTTGAATATAAAGGTGATAAGAATCTTACTTCGGAAAGAAACACATTTTCATTCACTTTAAACAACACCCCAATTATTCCCGGGACATTAGAGGTCTCTGGGCACTACAAAGAAAGCTGGAAGTACTGGATACCCCTCTATGACAATGGAAACGGAAATCTTTACAGCTTCCCGACTACAAATCCACTACCCACCCGAAATGCATATGGCACAGTAAATTACACCACCGGAGAGGTCTTTGTTGATTTTGGGGAAGTTGCCTATAACTGGCGTTGGGGACCTCTAGCTTCCATTCTTGAAGGAGAAGATACGGTAAGAGCCACCTACCGTCCAGTAAGAAGCGACAGGACTATATCTCACACCGGCAATACCTTCACAGACACTTTTGCCCCCAACGCAGTTCACATTTACCGAATACCTATAAACGATGCTGGAAACCAAGCACCCGTATTTGAACCGATCAGTAACAAAGTAGTCAATAAAAACGAAACTCTTACTTTTACAGTAGCTGCAACAGATCCCGACAGCGATCCAATTACGTACTCGGCTTGGAATCTACCGGAGGGAGCCACCTTCGTCGATCAAACTTTCAGTTGGACACCAAACGATGGACAGGTGGGCATATATAACGTGACATTCGTTGCGAGCGACGGTAAGACCCAAACTACGCAGACAATCATCATAACAGTCAACGGCATCAATCAAGCACCCAAGATTTCACCTATTGATGATAAATCAGTCGATGAGAATAGTCTATTGAGTTTCACGGTCGACGCTGTTGATCCCGATGGCGATGAAATAATATTTTCTATTGAAGGTTTGCCGAGCGGGGCGGTCTTCGCAGATCAGACCTTCAACTGGACTCCCAGCTTCGACCAGGCAGGAACATACGAGGTTACGTTTATCGCCAGTGATGGCCAAGCCCAGGATTCCATTACTATCAACATTAAGATAAACAACATAAATCAACCTCCTATCTTTAATGCAATATATGATAAAATAGTCCATGCCAATCAAACTTTGACCTTTACAGTTGAGGCAATAGACCCTGACGGTGACAAGATTAATTATTCAGCTTCAGACCTACCAACTGGCTCAACTTTTATCAACCAGGTCTTTACTTGGACGCCAAGCCAAGACGACATCGGCAGCTACCAAATCACTTTTATCGCAAGTGATGGACAAGATCAGGACACTGAGACGATCACAGTAACCGTCGCCGATTCAGATATAAATCCACCTTCGGCCAATGGTTTCTCACCAGATGTAGGTGAAATACAAATTCCTATAAATAGTCTCGTGTCTCTGCATGTCACCGATAACGGTACCGGTGTTGATGCCAATTCAGTAACTATCACACTTAACGATGATGTGATTTATACAGGCAACACACAACAATACGAAGGCACGTACGGTATGTGCCACAGAACGGGTACAAACGCTGATTATTTCTTTTCCTACCAAGCTAATGAGATATTTGACTTCAATAAGGTAGTAAAAATCACAGTCAACGCAGCAGACCTTGCAAGCAATGCTATGGATGAGTACACCTATTCGTTCTTAACTGAGATGCGCTCGTTCGGCAAAAATAAGAAGGTCAGCTCGCTCCCAACCGATTTAAGTGAAGACATCCCTGTCACTATGGCTGATAGCCTTGGCAATATATGGGTAGCTTGGCACGCGGGAATACCTGGCAGCAGGAACATTTACGTTAGCGTACTCGCGGCAGAAACGGAAGAATTTGCTGAGACTATTTCGTTAACAAGTAATGATTATGACCAGTGCAATCCAGATATGGTAATAGGAACTGACGATACCATTTACATTGTATGGCAGGACAATACACGAGGTAACTGGGATATCTGTGTCGCTATGTTGCTTAACGGTCAGAATTGGTCTGAAATAATGAGAGTCACAGACTCAAATGATAACGAAGTAAATCCAGCCATAGCTGTTGACAAGGGCTCCCCAAACCGCGCCTACATAGCCTGGCAGGATGGAAGAAACGGAAATCAAGATATCTATATGGCCAGTTCGAGCAATGGATTCATTACAGCGACCATTTCAAAAATTACATCGAATAGTGCCGATCAGCTCGAACCTGATATAGCCATAGACTCAGATGATACGATCACTATCGTGTGGACGGATATGAGAAACAGCTCAAGCGACATATACGGAGCGGCATCCAATAGTGGTACCTGGACTAATGTACCGTTTGTAAGCAACACTCATAACCAATCGAGCCCGGCCATAGCCGCTGAGCCCACCGGACCAACTCTGCACTTGCTATGGGTTGATGATACACCAGGGCATATGGACATATACTATGCGGCAGCAGATGGCCTGACGGACACTCCCTTGACGGGCACCAACATCATCGATGACACCTCGGCTGCAAACCAGTTGATTCCAGCTATAATCTCGACTGCTAACGATCTTTTCGGCGTTAAGGTTTTTGCGTGCTGGCAAGACCATCGAAACATCCTTGATGAAAATGGGGACACAGACATTTACTTTGCCGAAATAAGCTCCGGCTACGCTGGTACAAACATTCTGGTAGGCGATGAAGGCGTAAATGCCGACCAAAATAACCCAACAATCGGGATTGACATATATGGCCATCCATACATCATCTGGGCAGATAATAGAAATGGAGAAGAAGCGATTTACTATGCCGGAGGCACCTTCATTGATCCCATCCCATTGGCGGCAGAAGATGTAATTGCATCAATTGGTGCAACAGTAGGTGTTGATCCCAACGCTATAAACGATAAAGATAACGTTTCCGTGATAGTACCGGCTCAGGCCTGCACCACAGATTTAACTATTTCAATATCCAGAATTAAGAACCCGCCTGAATTCTCCGTGCAATGCCCGAGCATTTATGATTTTGGCCCAAGTGGTATGGAGTTTAATTACCCTGTTACAGTCACAATACCATACGATCCTGAAACAGGCCGGTTGGCTTCAGCATACTGGTACGATTCACTCACCGGAGCTTTGAGCAAGCAGGGCATTACAGATATCGATGATATTGTAATATCGCCGAGCCTCCACGCACTTAGTTTCAAAACCACACACTTTACACTGTTCTACCTTGTCCTCGGAGACGACGACGGTGGGGGCACAGTTAGTGATGATATAATCGAAGGTGGAAGTGGAGGAGGAGGAGGCGGTGGTTGCTCCATCAATACTACTACCGGTTACATTGGTATCGCCGAATTTGCATTGCCATACGTTGGACTGAGCATCGTGATGGCTATACTTCGGCTACGAGATCTGCGAAAACGTAAAACACGCGAAGCTCATTAGGATCAACCTTAAGAATGAATCACGACACGTGCCAATTTTCTATCGCCGGCTCAACGCCGCATTTCAAGCCACATCGTTCCTCACAACGGCAGAGAATTTTTTTAATGGCAGAAACCGCTGTCGTGACAACAGCAACAGTCGCTGCCATTCGGTTTTTAGTTGCAGGCGCAAACTCGAATGTGGCTTGGATAGCTGTGCCAGCAGTCTTGATTATTGCAGCCCTCGCTCCAACTATTTTCAGAGCAGACGATTTCGCCAAGATCGGTATAAACAGTGAACAAGTCAAGTTCTCTCTAATAATGGTCACTCAGGTATGCGCTGTCGTCTTTCCAGTCTTGCTGTTAGGCTTGTTAATGTTAAGATCCCTTGGATTAACATTACCTCTGCAGACATCTCCCTCACATGGAAAAGGCTGGATTTACTGGTTAATTTATCAATTCATGTATGTCGCAGTAGCAGAAGAAGTATTCTTTCGCGGATACGTGCAAGGTAATATCCTAAGACTCATAAGTACACTCAAGTTTGGGCGCTATAGGATAAAAAGCCTAGCATGTATAGTGCTGTCAGCCACTTGTTTCGCGGCCGCGCATGTCATTGTTCAGAGACAAATGGTCTCGGCTGTGACATTTTTACCTGGCCTCATCCTCGGCTGGCTGTTTATCAGGACCGGCTCTCTGCTGGCGCCAATTTTATTTCATGGACTGGCCAACACCTTCTACTGTATGCTGGCGATGGCACTACTATAGACCCCGATCAGTTTGGTACTCACTGCGCTCAACACCCTACACCGCTACATAGCCCCATAACATGGCTTAAAAGACGCTATGACCGATAAGGACACGAACTCAGCACCAACACAAAGCGTGGTGTTAAGTGCAAGCTCCGACAAGACGATAAACTCTTAGTTGGAGAAGGTATGTGAAGACCGAGAGGTGATAAGTTGTACATTCGCAGGGCCTTACTGATAGTCAGAGCAGCCCTTATCCTGATTTTAGCACTATTAATCATCAGGACAGTAATGATGCCGCAGGAACTAAAAGAGATTCTCGGACCGAATCCTGCAGCGGGTACCGATAGCACAGCAGAAACTAACCTGCCAAATTTGGCTGATACATCTGTACCAGATTGCGCAGCCATTATAGAGAAAAACATATTTGGTGCGGCCAACGAGCCATTTACCAAAAACAATATCGCAAATGTTGCACCCGGACATGCCGGTCAGGAACTCGGCTTAACACTACTCGGCACCATCGCAGGTAGCCCATCACTTGCCCGAGCAGTAATCAAACATACGGACAATAACATAGTCAACCTGTACAAGACTGGTGACACAGTTGCCGCTGCATCAATCGAAGCCATAGAAAGGGACGCCGTTATTTTGCTTCACAAAGGAAGGAAAAAGATACTAAGACTCAACACTACCGAGTCTGCCAGTGCAGATAGCAGCAACCAGGCGATGCCTCAAAATAGTACGGCGCGAAGTAACAACGCATCAACAATACCACTAGTACAGGCAGCAACCGATAACACGCCCACAAGGATAAGTCGGGTTGAGGCGCTCTTAGATAATGCGATAATCGAACCTTATAGTTCAGACGGTCAGATACAAGGTCTTAAATTGTCTGGGCTTCAAAACGTGCCGTTCATCGAGGACTTCGGATTGAGGAATGGTGATATTATTCAATTTGTCAATGGCCAGTTATTGAATAGCAAGCAGAAGGCTTACCAAGTTTTCAAAAAGGCACGGACTCAACCGAGTATAAATATCGAACTGCTGCGTGATGGTGAAATCAAAGAACTATTATTCGATTTGCCGTAGTTTATTGTGATTGAAAATATCTCGTACCGAGAAATTAGCAAATGAAATACAAACCATTCATAAATTACGCAAGACAGAGCCTTCAGATGTTAAAGCCCGTGAAGATACCTTTATATATTCTTTTCATGGTTATCGCGACGTTTCTTGGCTGTTACAACAAACAAAAAGATGAATCCGCGACAAAACTAACCAGCAGAAGACAATCAACAAAAGGCATCGTTGTGCCAAAAACTGCAAATAATCTGGCTACACAGCAAAAGGAGCATCTGCCACGTCAGATCTATAGTGATAGCTACGACTTAGCAAGTGCATTCAATCCTGCTACAAGCAATATTGAAGATAACACAAAGGCAAGCGAGATCTTTCAAGTCAAAGCCGCAAATGAGGTAAAAACAATTACGGCTATTTCCGCAAAACAGTCCCAAGGTGGTGGCGACTTGGCTGAAAAGACAAAACCACATTCGCCATTACATGACCGGCCGGATTCAGAGCCTGTTGTTAACATGCCTTTGCTTGAGCAACCTGGCATGGCTGATGAGCTTATCTCGGTGAACTTTGAACAGGCGGATATTCGAACAGTCCTCAAGACGGTCGGGGACGTAACAGGCATCAATTTTGTCGTGGACGAGAACGTTCACGGCACCGTCACAGTTATGTTCACCACCAAGATACGTGTCGGTCAACTCTATGAGATTTTAGAATCAATTCTTGAAGTACAAGGCTATGCTGCTGTTCCCGCTGGGAATATTGTCAAGGTAGTGCCAAAAGCAGAAGCAACAAAACGCAATCTGCAGGTTCGCATAGGCAGCGATCCGTCGGGGATACCTAAAAACGACACGGTTGTCACCCAGATTATGCCGTTTAAATATGCCGATGTTAGCGAAGTTAGTCAGATCATCCAGCCACTTCTGGCTGAGGGCTCCCAGATGGTGGTGTATCCAAAGACAAATTCTCTTGTTGTTATTGATACCTCATCCAACATACAGCACATCGCTAAAATTGTTCAACAACTCGACGTGCCGAGCTTAAAAGAACAGCCCACTGTGTTCAACCTCCGGTATGCCTCCGCTCAGGTGCTCAGCGAGCAGATAATAGAAATCGTACAGAAGAGCCAAGTCATATCTGTACAGACTGCTCGCACACGCAGCCCCAGTCCAACGGGCACGGGCTTTAGAATTCTTCCAGATGTACGAACCAACTCGCTCATAGTTTTTGCCAACACCCGTGACACCGAAACGATAGAAAGACTAATAAAGCAACTCGATGTACCAAGACCCTCCGGTGCAAACAACGTTCACGTAATTTATCTGAAAAACGCCCAATCAAAGGAAGTTGCCGAATCGCTCACTGCTGTTCTGGCAAGTCTGAGGATAACCGGAGCACTTGAAGCAGCTCAGCCCATACAGGTCACCGCTGATGAGGGCACAAACGCACTTGTAATTGCAGCCTCACCCCAGGACTATGAGGTTGTCGCTGAAATCACGCAGAAGTTAGACATTGTTCGTGAGCAGGTCTTGGTTGAGATGCTCATTGTGGAGGTTAGTGAAGATGCCTTGAGAGAATTGGGCGTGGATTGGGCAACTATCGACGAAGCAGTCTCTGATAACTTCCGTGGATTCGCACAAACAAATTTCGGCCCACGAGTTGATTTTATCACGGGAGACTTCGAGGGTCTGAGCGTTGGCGCATTCAGGGCTACCGCATCCGGTGTAGGCATCGGAGCAATCCTCAATGCTTTGGAGAGAAAACGTGGCGTTGATATTCTTTCGACACCACACGTTGTGACCTCCAATCATCAAAAGGCCAGCATAATTGTAGGTGAAAACATACCATTTGTCACTCAATCAAGGATAACAGAAACCGCAGACCTCATTACGCCGACAGTTATAAAGACATTCGAATACAAAGATGTCGGAATCACTCTTGAGATAACACCACACATTAGCCAGGGTGGGTTGGTCAGGTTGGAGATTGACAGTGAGTTCACAAAGCTTCTTGAAACAGTTAGCTCGGCATCAACCGATACACCCACGACAGCCAAGCGAAAGGCTGAGACCGTCGTGTCTATGAATAGCGGCTCAACGGTCGTCATTGGTGGTCTTATCCGAGATGACAAAGTCACGGTTGAAACAAAGGTCCCACTAATGGGCGATATTCCTTTGTTTGGTGCGCTATTTAAACATCAAACGGATAGCTTACAGAAAACAAATCTGCTCATATTCATAACTCCGCACGTCTTGAGCAACCAGCAGGACTTGAAGCAGATGACCGAAGTGAAAAAAAGAGAGATGGAAACAACATCCCAGAAACCTGTGACAAGCAAGGAAGATGGTTAGCGCTAAATAAGAACTAAAACAGCCAAGTTTCTTTCTTGGCGCTGGCAGTGCGTGGAATAACAAAGTGGATACAAACTTGGGAACACAAACAGAAAGTCAATATATGGCGACCATATCGCCGGAGCAGCTAAATCCCGAACTTGTTCAAAAGCTGCCGTTGGAATTTCTAAAAAAGCAGTGCGCCGTTCCCGTCACACTCGAAGATGGTGAAGTAGCAATTGCAATTGCCGACCCACTTAACATCGAGGCTTATGACGCGATAACGACCATATTAGCAAAACCGTGCACTAGAATTATCTGTCCGGCTTCCGAAATAGAACGCGCTATAAGCCGCTGTTACTACCATAGTGAGAGCATTGACAAAGCTGACGAAAGTATCGACACTCATAATTCACATAACAACAACGGCGACAACAGTACAAGCTTTGTTCAAACTCACGCCGAGGATCTTCTTAACATTGCCAACAAGGCACCAGTCATAAAGCTCGTGAACAAGATTCTTTTTCAAGCTGTGCACAGTCGTGCCAGTGATATCCACATAGAGCCATACGAAACAAATGTTAGAATACGATTTCGAATCGACGGAGTGCTGCATGACGTATCCGAGCTGCCTAAACAACATCTGCCGGCACTGCTATCCAGACTCAAGATTATGGCAAACCTGGATATCGCTGAGCACAGATTACCACAGGATGGTCAGAGTAGAGTAAAAATAGCCAAGGACCTAGTGGACATTCGCGTCTCAGTGATTCCGACATCGGGTGGTGAACGAATGGTGCTAAGACTGCTGGATAAGAGCAACAGTAAACTAGGCTTGCATGAAATAGGCTTTTCCGATGACGTGCTTGACAGCTTTCGGCGGCTGATCCAGACTCCACATGGGATAGTTCTGCTCACCGGCCCAACAGGTAGTGGAAAGACAACCACACTCTACGCTGCACTTAATGAGCTCAATTCCGAAGAGCGAAACATCCTCACAGTCGAAGATCCGATTGAGTATCAGTTGCCAGGAATCGGGCAAATGCAGGTAAAGCCGAAAATAAATCTCACATTCGCCAATTGCCTACGCCATATTCTCAGACAAGACCCTGACATCATAATGATAGGTGAGATTCGCGACCCTGAGACCGCTGAGATAGCAATCCAGTCTTCGCTCACAGGCCATCTGGTTTTGAGCACTCTTCATACAAATGATTCGGTCTCAGCTATAACTCGGCTGATAGACATGGGCATTGAGCCTTATTTGATCTCTTCTTCAGTTATAGCGGTTATGGCGCAACGACTCGTGCGAACCATCTGTCCTCAGTGTAAGCAACCCACCCCATTAAGTGACGAAATGCTCTCTACTTGGAGCGACAAGGAAAAACTCTCAGCCTCTGATGGGCAGTTCTACAAAGGACTTGGCTGCGATAACTGTCTTCAAACCGGATATTTGGGAAGGACAGGTATTTTCGAATTGCTTATCGTTGATGACGATGTCAAAGAATTAATTACAAAATGCAGTAGTACACACGCAATCAAAGAACTTGCCAGCAAAAAAGGTATGAGCACGCTGCGAGACGATGGCTTGCACAAAGCACTGGCTGGCCAAACATCTTTGGAGGAGGTTTGCAGAGTGACTCAGGATAGTGTTGCCAAAACCACAGGAGTAAATGAAGGTGTGCGCAGTTGAATCCAGTTTGTTAAAGGATAAACGAGCTTCATCAAACAGACCTGCGAGAGGCGAAGGCCGCTACCGTGACGTACAGCAGGCACTCAAAGCGGATATCGCCGTAAGAGTAAGCTCAAAAGACGTGTGCAGGTTGACTCGTCAGTTGGCAACCTTGCTGCGTGCAGGGATGCCGCTTGTGCCGGCTCTTTCGGCGCTCACAGAGCAGCTTAAAAGTTCCTTAAAAAGACGAACGAAATATGTTCAGTCACGCGAAAAGACCCTGGCGGAAATTGTAGAGCAGGTTCGTGACAGTGTAAACGCTGGAAGCTCACTGGCTGATGCACTGAGCCAGCATCCAGATGTTTTCTCGCCCTTGTTTGTTAATATGGCAGCCGCAGGCCAGGCCAGCGGTACATTAGAGGAAATCCTCATTCGCCTGGCAGATATACTCGAAAAACGACTCCACGTAGCAAGCAAAGTAAAATCTGCGATTGCCTATCCACTGATGATGACCATCGTTGCAACCGGTGTAGTGGTCTTTCTAATGTCCTATGTGGTGCCAAGCATTACGCAGATATTCCTCGATATGAACCAAACTCTTCCCTGGCCAACAAGGGTACTGATTTCAGTCAGTAATTCAATAAAGGCGTATACGATTATAGCTGCTTTTACGTGCTGTGCAGCACTAGTTGCAATTGGCGCCCTGTATCGAACCAAACAGGGAAGGTTCCTAATTGACCACTCAAAGTTGAATCTGCCCCTTTTCGGCAAGCTGATTCTCAAAGTTGAGACCGCTCGTCTTACGAGGACGCTGGGCACTCTTCTTGCCAGCGGCATTCCGATACTTCGTGCTCTAAAGATTACAAAAGGTGTCATTCAGAACAGCTTTGTCGCAAGCGCCCTGGACCGCGTATGCGAATCAGTCAGTAAAGGCGAAGCTCTAGCAAACGCTGTAAGGACAGTGGAGATTTTTCCACCCGTTGTCTTCCACATAATAGCCACAGGCCAGCTCAATGGCAACCTTGAGGAAGGTCTTATACATATCGCCGACATGTACGACGATGAAGTCGAGATAGCAGCCAAAACACTGACATCACTGCTTGAACCAGCGATACTTTTAATTATGGGTATGGTCGTGGGCTTTATAGTGCTGGCAATTTTACTGCCTATATTCGAAATAAACCAGCTCATTTAAGGAGGCCTTTGACATGGTTAGTAAAGATAGAAGTTGCCACAAGATCGGTACTGTTAAAAGCAACCCTTGCGCTGGTTTTACATTGATTGAGCTTATGATTGTGGTTGTTATCCTCGGCCTTCTTGCGACTGCGATTATGCCGCGAATGTTAAACAGGCCTGAACAAGCCCGGAGAGCCAAAGCCAAGATTGATATTCGTAATATCGAGTCAGCACTTGCCTTGTTCAAGACCGATACTGGCCGTTTTCCAACCACCTCTGAAGGTTTTCAAGCTCTGGTTTCAAACCCGGGCGTGAGAGGCTACAACAGCGACTGCTACCTCGACAAGCCGCCTGTGGATCCCTGGGGCAATAAATATATGTATCTCTCTCCAGGCCTTTACAGCAGAGACTATGATCTGGAGTCCTACGGCAAAGACGGCGAAGATGGCGGCACAGGAGATGATGCTGACATCGAAAGCTGGAATCTTGAGAGTTAAAGATCGCCTCTACCGCAAACTGACCAAGGTGGATAGCTGATAATACAGAACACTATGTACGAAGGCAAATTCATAAACACAAAACGAATGGATGCCTTTACACTTCTTGAGGCTGTTATGGCACTGGCCATAGTCTCTATCGCTTTGCTGGGTCTGCTCAGGTTAAATCTAATCAGTATTAGCATGGTCGATCGCGCACAAACTACTTCTCAGGCTGTACTCCTGGCACAGCAGAAAATTGAAGAAACACTATGCCTGGGATACTCAAAGTTGGGAACCCAATCCGGCATTGTGCAGAGAGATGGTTTAACTATGCGTTGGCAAAGCCAGGTTACTGATTTGCCACCTTCGCTGTTTGACCAATTAAATATCACCGGGTTGCGCAAAGTGCTCGTCGATGTCTCATGGAAGAATGGCAGCAGTCAAAGACAAGTGCAATTGTCAACATACGTAGCTGACAGAAACTTGCAATGAATAGTTACGCAAAAAAAACAGGTTTTACTTTAATTGAAATCCTTATAGCGGTGGCCATAACCGTAACTATTGTATCAGTTGTTTACGGCAGTTACCGCGCAGCGTCGAGCTCTGCCCAGGTATGTGAGGCAAAAATGGAACTTTCGCAAAAAGCTAGGGCCGTGCTTGAGCAGATGGTTCGGCAAATACGTTGTGCATACATCGACAAACGTGAACATGTGGCAGGTGCAGACAAATCAGCATCACAAAAGCTACAAGAGAAGCCACAGAACAAACGCAACTATTTTTATGGTGACCCCGACGACGTATGTGGTGAAGCGATTCGTATAGTAACCACACATTGCAACTTTGGCTCGGCCGGTTCAAGAGACGGCCTATTCGATGTAATATACAAATTTGACGCAAACCGTTCTGCGTTCTTTATTAGCGAATCACGATTCATCAGCACTTCAAGAGAACCGGCTGAAAGGGCAAACTGGAAGCTCCTTCTTGAAAATGTTATCGACATCGACCTGGCATTTTATGACGGCCAAACATGGGTGAGAAGATGGGATTCGGATAAGATAGACCTGCCTAGCGCGGTCAGAGTCAGCCTCGCAGTAGAAGACAATAAGCACCGGCTGCACTGGTTCACAACTACAACACACCTGTATTGTGCGAACAGTTCAAACGATAAATCTGAATCAAAATGACAGCTCCGATAAAGAACAAATGAGAAAAACTCTAACATATAGATCAGGATTTGTAGTCATTGTCGTATTAGCCTTGGTTATGCTGTTGACTGTCCTTTTGTCCGGTTTAAATTACAGGTCCCGCGCCAATCTACATGCTGTGGACTATGCGTTCAAACGCATCCAGGCTCTAAATTATGCAAGATCCGGTCTTAACATCGCCATCGCAGCTATTAAAAATACCGAGAATCTGTATGTCAATAAAAACCCGCTGAATCTTCTGTCAAAAGAGCACATCTTTGAACTTGACAACGGCTGCTGCTCGATAGCTCTTCTCGAAGAAAGCGGCAAGTTAAACGTCAACTTGTTAAAAGAAAAAAGCGGAAAATTAAACCGAGCAAGAATAAACCAGATGCTTCGGCTGATCGATTTGCTTAACCAACAACGACGTTTGGATTTGCCTATCAGCTATAGTTTAGTTCCTGCGATCATCGATTGGATTGATAGTGATGATGAAGTGACTTGCTTGTCCTTCGTAACACATAATAACCTGGGTGTTGAGTCTGATTACTATGGTAACCTTGATCCCCCCTACCACTGCAAAAACGAGCCGCTCGTTGCGATTGACGAGCTTCTATTAGTCAAGGCAATGACGCTGCAAATCCTCGATCTCATGCGTGACTATATAACCGTTTATGGCAATGGCAAAACCAACGTCAACTGCGCACCTAAGCCTGTTATCCAAAGCCTTTCAGAGAAGATGGACCCTGCTTTAGCTCAGATGATCGTTGATCGACGTAAGATAAAATCTTTTGAAAATATAGCTGAACTGCGGCATGTTCCCGGCATGACCGACGATATTTATAGTGCTATCAGCAAGATTATTACTGTAAGTCCGGAAGAGCAATACTATAGCGTCACGTCACTAGGAGACTGCGACGGCCTTAGATGCACCATAGTCGCAATACTTACACGAAATCCAACAACCAAAAGCGTCGACGTTATTCTATATAAGGAGCTTTAAGCTACACAAGTAATATTGTTTTACTAAGATTTTTCACAGTTAAATCATGGTTAAACGCTGCATAGGCATAGACGTAGGTTCATCATATATACGCGCGGTGCAAATCACCCGCAGAGCAGACCAGTTCTGCATAGAAAAGATTTTTAGCACACAGACGCGTCGTAGTACTGACTCTCGACCGGATATAATCAGATCACTTATAGATAAGCAAGGCTTCGATCGACATGCTGAGGTTGCAGTCTCGATGCCGCGCGACGCTGTTTTCTTCCGGGATATTGAAGCTGACCAGACCAGTCTTGAGAAAATCCTCGAACAGAATATATCTTCGCTGGAATACAACTTCCCAATAGAAACAGACGAGATGATTACCCAGATATACTCATACAAACAAATATCGGATAAGAAGTATTCTGTTCTTGCAATTGCAGCATCTAAAGATTCCTTACGGCAAACACTACAACTTTTAGATGCTGCAAGGATGCAGCCTAAGCTTGTTGAGGCTTCGGTTTTTGCACTCTACGCCACTGCCGCAATTAACCACCCTGAAATTACATCAAGCACTGCTATCTTAGCCTACATCGACGAATCCTATCTTACACTGGCAATTACCCAGGATAATGAAATATCAATCGTCAGAAATATCCCGATTCCTTCACGATTCGATGAGGACACTAATTCTATCCACGAACAGGTTGCACAATTATTCGTATATGAGGTCCGAAATACCTGGCGCAAGGCGTTTGCATGCGAACTTGATAAAGACTGTGATATTTATCTCACCGCCCCAGAAAATATCCTTGATCATATCTATGTACTTGCTGGAGAGAATCTATATAGCCGGATAGTAACTATTAATCCATACGCCAATGTGCAATGTTCTACTGATAACAAAGATACATCTGCTATATCTATCGCAGAGGGTCTCGCATTAAGGTCTCTGGCGCCCGAACAGACCAAAGGTATCAATTTCCTCAAAGCTGACCAGGCAAATACGGAATCAGCCTTTAATCTGAAAAGAGAACTTGCAATCTGTGCCATGCTAACAGTCGCAATTATCGTTGTTTGGCTCATCGGCCTATTCACACGACTATCTTATCTGGAGAAAGACTATGCAGGCATTAAAGCTGAAATGAATAATGTCTTTCTGCAAACTTTGCCCGAAGAAGAGAATATTGTTAATCCACTTGCCCAGCTTCAGAATAAACTTGATTCGTTTCGAAAGGACCATGGGCTTTTCGCTAGCCTCAATTCAGCTAATCTTAGACCATTACAAATCTTACATAGCATAAGCACCAACATCCCCTCAGATACGAACCTAAAAGTCGATGACTTGCTGATAACTTCTGACTCCGTACGAATCACCGGCTCCTGTGATTCTTTTGAATCAATGCACCAGTGCCAGCGTCTCCTTCAAGAAATGCCAAGCCTAACACTTGTTGATGTACCAGATATACAACGAGAGCCAAAGACCGGCCGGATACACTTCACAATCCTGCTAACCTCAAAAAACACGGAGCACAAATGACACGTTTAACAAGAAGAAAGAGATTAACTGCTATAACATCAGCGGCTTTTATAGCCGCCTGGATAATCTTTACATTCACAATTAAGCCTGCTCTGGCACGGGTGCAGACACTTAGCCGGGTCATCCCTGAAAAACGGCATGAACTGCAAAAGCTCCACACTAAGAGCAGAGAATATACTGCCTTACGCCGCGGCATGCAGAGCCTTCGCCAGAGAGTAACGACACAGGATGAATCTTCCGGACTATTACCTTTTCTGGAATCATTGATCAAGGAACATGGCCTCGCGGCAAAAGTCGTGACGATGAAGCAACGGATTCTCGAACTCGAGCCGGGCTATTCCGATGTTGTCATTGAATTAGAGCTTGAAAATTTGACTTTGTCACAGCTTATTAATCTCCTCCAGCAGATACAGACATCAAACATAATTACGCAAATCGAAAGTCTACATATTACAAAGAACCGAGCAAATTCTAATTTGCTCAACTTCACAGCCGAAATACACAGCCCAAAGTTTACACAAAGCGCGCTTTAGCCAGCAAACCAACTCAGTCTTTTATAAGCTACAACATCTCTCTATAACCCTTGGATTCAATTTTGCCTTTGGACAGTTAGTTTTGCAGGACTTTTTAGTAAAATTTACATAAGTGCATAAGATATAAGTGCTTAAGTGCACAATAGCACAGGTGCAAAAGTTGGCAAAAATTAGCAGAAATTCGCAAAAATTACGCTTTTTGAGCAGAAATACACAAAAATGCGCACTTTTTAACAGGTCTACAAAATTGTATTTGACTTATTCAAACTATTCTAAAAGTTGGCACGCAAATTGAATGTTATGTAACCATTCACAGTTTTTTTTAACGAATTAGCAACGGATATTTTTGCTTACTC
>CAYSPM010000055.1:0-15434 GCA_964432925.1 uncultured Pirellulales bacterium
GAGAAAGCTGCTAACAATTCTCAATACGATGGTGGCCAAAAATGAGTTTTGGAATTCAAAAATTGCTTGATTCTCAAGACAGTCGCTACCTGCTCCTATGGTTGTCATTTCGAGCGCAGCGAAGCGGAGTCGAGAAATCTGCTTTTTAACAGATTTCTCCACTTCGGGTTGCTTCGCAACCCTATGGTCGAAATGACAAAGGCGCAAATATCAAGCACAATTGGTATTAGCCGGTCCCTATTGAGTTTGCTTTGATGCCTAATCGCTTACCAGCCCCCACAATCTACTGAAAATCATTGGCAATAGTGAATATAGAGGAAACAGCACCCTTTGCTGCTGCCGTTGATAAGGTATGTCTTTCTGTTTTTTCGTTGTCGAGATGAACCAGATTCCTAAAATGTCTTAATGAATCCGACAACTGAAAAATCCCTTTTTTCAAAAGTTTCTTTTGCTCACAGGTTTTAATATATCCATCAAAGTTATTAGAGAGCGGCTTGATATTCTTATGCTCTAAGTATAGTCTTAGTAATTCCTCAATGACACCTCCGGCTAGAATAAGAGCTGGTTTCGAGAAACCCTGTGACGCTAATACAAATGCGTGTTCAACATCACGAAATATGATTTTCCTTTTGAATGAATCCGACACGAAGTTAATCTTCTTGCCAAAATCCTTCTTACAGATGTCATATTCACTTTTTATGGCTTCCCAAATTTCCTTACTTGTTCTCGCCGTTATCATAATCTTGGTCCCTTCAGCCTTTTGCTCTGTTTTTGTGTTCGATTTTAGTATTTTGCAAAGCTTTGTTTGTATATTTACTTCAACACTTTTGAAGTGTTCGATTGAAATAGACCACAGTACATTATGAACATCTATCAAAGAATACAAACGTCTCACAAGGTCTTTCCACGCATCAAAGTCGATCTGACCACGCAAGTTTGTGTGTAGCCACCTATCGGTATCGTCGACCCAGGCATCACCTTCTTTAACAAAATCTACCCTCCTGCTTGAAATGTTGCCTTTCATGTTCTGTGCAGACTGAACAAAGAATTCTTTTGAACTAAGACATTCCTCTTCAAACATTTTCTCAATCTGATAGCGCTCCTTAAAAGAGAGGTTATATATCTGTGAATATAAAGATGTTGCAAGGGCTAGGTGCGCAAGGTTTGCTACGCGATTGATTATTGGGTCATCGGTAATCGTTTCCCACTCTGGAGGCAACTTCGGGAGAGAAATAACTCCTTCTTTCTGAGTACCCCAAGGCCAATCTCTGTCTTTGCTATCATGGTTTTTGATTTCTGTCATAAATTGTGACCTTTAACGCCTCAAAACTTAATAGGCCAGCCCTTTTTCAGAATCCACATACTCAGTATAAAATCGGCATTTTAGCTTGATGAATGAAGGAAAAAAGAATCTGAGTGGTTTGAGAAGAAACCATGAAAAAAGTGGCCATCCAAGAGAACAATTCATTTTTCCTGCATACTATTATAGAACGGCTTGTGCATTGATGATAAATATGTAGCGGGGCCCTTTTTGTGCACAAGGTTCCCATAGCGGCCAGATGCCTCGACAAGCTCTACATGAAAAGAGTATTTTGTCCTGTGGGACCAGAGTGTGTTTCTTCCAGTGCCGTTTCAAATGAATAACTGTCACTTTTCAAAGACTCATGACTACCTATCATTCCCGCGAAAGCGGGAATCCAGTCTTTTTAGGTTTTTTAGACTCCCGCCTGCGCGAGAGTGACAAAAAATAAACAGTCTATTTGCTGTAGACCCTGAATCACGATGCTAGCACATTTCCAATAAATACTCACTAAAAGGATTTGAAACGGTTATACTGTGATTTCGGTATAACTTGTTATGGACCTTGGGCGGGAAAAAATAGTTGCAAAGATAATCTCCCGACTGGCCCAAGCGGATAATGGGGCCGTGAAAGTCGAGGGGACGTGGGGGTCGTTTGCGCGCTTACTGGCGGCGTCCATATCAGAAAAACTCAGCCAGCCAGTCCTCTATATCTGTCAACACATCGATGATGCCGACAGAGCAGCCGACGATATGCAGACCTTTGGCTGCAGGAGCGTTGATGTGCTTGCAGCCTGGGAAGGTGAGGAAGAGCTCGCCGATGCCACTGATGAAACCAGGGCCGAAAGACTTAAGCTCGTGTCCCGTATCTCATCACTCGGTACTCAGATTTCTGAGGTTGGTTTGCAATTTGTGATTGCAGCACCGGTGCAGGCGATTTGTCAGCCCGTACCAAAGCCGGAATCACTTGCGAAAAGCTCACTGCATATTGAAGTGGACAAGACTATATCACCTGAAGTAGTAGTTGAATGGCTGGTAGAGAATAGCTTTGAGCGCGTAGATCAAATTGATTTGCCGGGTCAGTTTGCTCGTCGAGGAGGGATAATAGATATATATGCGCCGCTGATTAGCAACAAAGTGAAGCTATCGGCCAACGGCGCTGACAGCACGCAGCCGGGCGAAGCTGAGGCGTTTCGAATCGAGTTTTTCGGCGACAGCATAGAGACTCTCCGCGTAATCGATCTGGATACACAACGTTCCACCGAAAAGCTCAGAAACCTCAGCATCGTATCCGCAATTTGTGGAGCCAGGACAGAACAGAAGGAGCTTTTCATAAATACTCTGCCGAAAAACACTATCGTAATCCTTGAAGAGCCCAGCGATATTGAAGAAGTTGCAGCAGTATTCTGTGAACGAGTGCAAGGGAACTCTCAGCTCTATGGCTGGTCGGAAATCTATAAGGCAATGGCGGAGTTTCCTCAATTACATATATGCAGGTTTGCCACATCCCAGCCGGGCGATTTTCTGAAGGTCGACATAAGAAGCATTCAGCAATTCGAACGAAAAGCCACTTCTCTATGGTCGGGACACAAGGCTGCTCTGGAGGAGCTATTGCAGCAGGCAAAAGCCGGCAAGAAAGTGCTTTTTTATTGCGAAAGTCAAGCTGAAATAAAACGCGTAAGCGAGATCATTAAAGAAATAAGCCCGCAAGTGCCGCCAAATTTCAAGTTAGAGATGGGCTTTATTCATCAGGGGTTTGTGATTAATTCTCTCAAGACGATCGTAGTAAGCCATCACGAGCTTTTTGGTCAGTTTGCGCTTCGCAGACGGCAACGACCGGTGCGTATCACAGCTCCGGTGGATACACTTTCCGACCTGCAGGAAGGAGACTATGTCGTTCATGCCTCCTACGGTATCGGAAAATTCCTGGGGATAAATACTATTCAAAAAGAAGGCTGCACATCGGAATACCTCACGATTGGATATGCGGACGGCGTGAAAATACAGGTTTCGGTCCGTAATATCGCACTAGTACAAAAGTATATAGGAACAAGCCCGAAGCGACCAAAGCTCAGTAAGGTCGGCTCGAAGAGATGGCAGAAACAAAAAGAAAAAGTAGCCAAGTCTGTCCGTGACCTTGCCTTAGAGTTGTTGCAAGTCCAGGCGAAACGCCAGGCAATGGGTGGGATTGCATTCGGCGATGATTCCAACTGGCAGGTTGAATTCGAAGAATCGTTTGCCTATCAAGAGACGCCGGACCAGACTACAGCAGCCGAACAGATCAAAGCGGACATGCAAGAGCCTGTGGTAATGGATAGACTTTTATGCGGCGACGTCGGTTATGGCAAAACCGAGCTTGCGATGAGGTCGGCGTTTAAGACGGTTGAGAGTGGAAAACAAGTTGCGATGCTCGTACCAACTACTGTTCTGAGCGTGCAGCACGAACGGACGTTCACTGAGCGCTTTGCCGATTTTCCAATCTGCATTGAGGTTTTGAATCGCTTCAAAACGTTCAAGCAAGCAAGTGACATTATTGCTCGAACCAAACAGGGCAAAGTGGACATACTAATCGGCACACATAGACTTTTAAGCGGTGACATAAGATTCAAGGACCTCGGGCTCTTGATAATTGACGAAGAGCAGAGGTTTGGTGTCGAGCACAAAGAGAAACTCAAGAAGTTACGCGTAAACGTTGATATCCTGACAATGACAGCGACGCCTATTCCACGCACACTGCATATGTCGCTGCTGGGCCTGCGCGACATAAGCTCATTAGCGACACCTCCATTGGACAGGCGAAGCATCGTAACAAGAGTAACAGCCTACAACAGAGAACTCATCAGAAAAGCAATCTTCAAAGAGCTGAATCGTCAGGGACAGGTGTTTTTCCTGCACAATAGAGTCAAGACCATCGAGAAAAAGGCGTGGGAAGTTCAAAAGCTCGTTCCCGATGCAAAGGTAAGGATCGCACACGGCCAGATGGCCAAAAGCGAACTGGAAAAGGCAATGATAGATTTTGTTCTTGGCCAGACAGACGTACTTGTATGCACAACCATCATCGAATCTGGCCTGGATATTCCCAACGCAAACACAATACTCATTAACGACGCGGACAGGTTCGGTCTTGCGGAGCTTCATCAGCTTCGCGGCAGAGTCGGCAGATATAAACATCGGGCGTATGCCTATATGCTGCTGCCGGCGACTCGGCCGATTACCCCGACCGCGGCAAAACGATTAAAGGCTATAGAAGAATATTCACATCTTGGGGCCGGCTTTAGAATCGCGCTGCGGGACCTGGAGATTAGGGGGGCAGGCAATATCTTGGGCCCGGAGCAATCGGGACATATTCAAACTGTTGGCTATCAGATGTACTGCGAGCTGTTGGCAAATGCGGTTAAGCAGCTAAATAATGAGCCGATCGAATTAATACCTACAGCAACTATCGACCTTGGATTTCCGGCCTATATTCCGAAAAATTATGTACCGATTGACAGACACAGAATGGATGTCTATCGGAGAATTGCCGTGGCAAGAAATGCTGAAGATTTAAAGCAAATCAGGAACGAATTAGCAGACATTTATGGGCCGGCGCCGGATGAGGTCATGCTCTTGCTTGAAATAGCTGAGCTTCGAATAGCCGCAAGTAAAATCGGCATTAGAAGTATCACGGTCTCAGGGCAAGATTTAGTCTTTTCGTTTGTGAACGAGCCCGGTGCTAAGGCAGATTCTTTATTTGCCAATACATCCGGCAAGGTTAGAATTACAGATGCTAAGACAGTTTCATTACGTCTTAACAGTAATTATTTCGAGCAGCGAACTCTAATCGCTATTTTGCGTAAAATACTTAATCGCCGAGCCCAATGCGAGGAATCAAAGTTGCAGATAGAAGTTAAAAAATAGGCCAGCAAGTAAAGTACTTAAACTGACCGTTTTTAAGAACAAAACTATCTTAATAACTTATCTGATAGTAACAGAACAAAATTTGTCATTCCCGCGCAGGCGGGAATCTACGGGTCGATTCGTTAACTGGATACCCGCTTTCGCGGGTATGACAGCAAGAACCGGCCGGTTTGAGTAAAGTAGAAATGAAGGACTAAAATTGTGAGAGGTTTAACAATGAATAAATGTAGTCAATTTTTCTCAGCGGTTGTAATGATCTTGCTTATAGCAACAAATTTCACTTCAGCTGCGACAAATAAGATTGTGACACTAGAAATCGGTCAAAGCGCACCTGATTTTAATTTGCCGGGTGTAGATGGCCGGTATTACAAGCTAACGGATTTTGACAAAGCCGATATTCTCGTTGTGATCTTCACTTGCAACCACTGTCCAACTGCGCAGGCGTACGAGCAGCGCATAAAGAAATTAGCAGCAGACTATAAGCAAAAAGGCGTTGCGGTAGTGGCAATATCACCTAATGACCCCCAAGCCGTGCGTTTGGACGAACTTGGCTACTCAGATCTAAGTGACTCATTGAAAGAGATGAAAATTCGGGCAAGTGACCAGAATTTCAACTTTCCTTATTTGTACGACGGAGATGAACAAAAAGTATCCCGGGCGTATGGTCCGACCTCGACGCCACACGTTTTCATATTCGACAAGCAACGCAAGCTTCGCTACGTTGGTCGAATCGATGATTCCGAAAAGCCCGAACAGGTCAAGTCACATGATGCGCGAAATGCAATTGAAGCATTAGTAGCAGAAAAAGAGGTTTCGGTTGAGAGGACAAGAACATTTGGCTGCTCTATTAAATGGTCGGATAAGAGGCAGTCCGTTGAAAATGCTCTAAAGGCCTGGGCGAAGGAGCCCGTCAACTTGGATATGATAAGCGGATCCGACTTAAAGAAACTTGTTAAGAACGACTCTGATAAACTACGGCTTATAAATGTCTGGGCAACATGGTGCGGGCCTTGTGTAGTAGAGTTCCCTGAGCTTGTCACCATCCACCGCATGTATCGCGGTAGAGACTTCGAATTTATTACCGTTAGTGTCGATTCACCAAAGACAAAAGACAGGGCCATATCTTTTTTGAAAAAACATCAGGCGTCTTGCAGGAACTACCTATACAATTCAAAGAACAGATATGCCCTTATGGAAGCTGTAGATATGCAGTCACCGGGCGGTATTCCATACACTATTCTTGTCAAGCCGGGCGGGGAGATTATCTACCGTCATCTGGGAATGATAAACCCGCTCGAGGTGAAAAGGACGATCGTTGGGCATTTGGGTCGCACCTATGAATAGGGTCATCTGTGATCCCTTAACCAATTGTCAAAGAAGGAGAAAATCGTGTTATATTCGAGAAGCAAACGACTTGATAGCTTATTGATGGCTTTCGTAGTAGCCGGGACGATGAGTTGCTGGGCAGGCGAGAAGCAAGCCAAATCACCATTAGATGAACTTCCGCCTTACATTAAGCGAGCGACGCATTTTGGCCAGAGGGCAGACTGGTCCCACGATGGTAAGCGTATCCTCTTTATCGAAAAGACATTTGGTGACGTGTACGAAGTAGAATTGAAGACTGGAATTATCCGTCCAATGACACACCATTATTTCCATGAGGGTTATACACGTGCGCTGTATCTTGCCAACGGTGACATCCTGTTATCAGGATCTCGTCAGTTCGATGTAAGTGATCCATGGGCCAGCCGCGACGAGAAGAATGCCCAGCTATGGGTATTAAATAAAAATCTTTCAGGACCACCAACGCCATTAGGCGAGAAATGTTCTGAAGGCCCAGCCGTCTCGCGCAGTCAAATGCGGATCGCATGGACTCAGAGAGGCGCGTTCTACATGGCAGATGTTGTTTACGAACATGATATACCGAAATTGGCAGATAAGAAGAAGATTCTCGATAAGCAGGATTTGCCATTTGAATGCAGCTTGGAGACACAGAGTTTCCGTCCACCGGACGAAAAGGAACTGATATTCAGTGCGTATGGCTATCAGGGCACGGAAGTAATTGGGCTGGAAATCGAAACTGGTAAAATAGTCAACTACTCAAAGGCACCGAATCAATATGATGAGCCGGAAGGAATCTTGCCCGATGGCAAATTCACACTAGTAGAGTGCGACAAACACAGCGGCAAAGAAATTCATTACATTGACATCTATAAGCTTGCCCTGGATGGTTCGGGTCAGACAGAACGGTTGACATTTTTAAGTGACTATCCGGACTACAAGGCATCCAATCCCGTGGTGAGCGACGATGGTCGATACATGGCATTTCAATTTGCCAAAAAAGGCGACCCTGCTGGCGTCGGCAGAGGCATTCTTATGTTCGATTTACAAATGTATGAGAAAATGAAAAATTCCCTGAGCCGTTAATAGACATAGACTGCACAGGTCCTGCAAGGAAAGATTTTAAAATGTTGCTTTGCAGGTAAATAGCTACTACATGGCAGAGGTAATCTATAGGTTTATAGCAAATGCGTTGTGACAAAGATAGAAATGATAATTGCATTATCACCTGTTTGCGTTTAGATTACATGATAAAATTTCTGGATTAACGTCCGGATAGTTTTTCCTGGAGTTAATGATGGCAGAGCATCAGCCAAGCCGCGATGAAGCTTTGGCACTTTTGAAAGAATATAACAAGAATGAGGGATTAATCAAACACGCGCTGGCCGTGGAGGCTGTGATGCGTTACTCTGCCCGAAAACGCGGCGAAGACGAAGAAAAATGGGGCGTGATCGGCCTGATCCACGATCTGGACTATGAGCAATTTCCCCAGCAGCATTGCCGGAAGACAGAAGAGATTCTTCGCTCACACAACTGGCCTGAGGACTACATCCGAGCGGTGTTATCTCATGGTTGGGGGATATGTACGGATGTCGAGCCTCAAAGCGAGCTGGAAAAAGTTCTCTACGCTGTTGACGAGCTTACCGGCCTTATAGTGGCTACGGCATTAGTACGCCCGAGCAAAAGTGTGATGGATATGAAGGCGAAATCGGTCAGGAAGAAATGGAAAGACAAATCATTCGCTGCCGGAGTAAATAGGGAAATAATCGAAAAAGGCGCCCAAATATTAGGCGTGGAACTTAGTGAACTGATTACAGATGCGATTATGGGAATGCGTGAGGTGGCTGACGAGCTTGACTTACGGGGTAATGTTGAGATATCACAATAGGTCTTCAAGATTTTAAGGAAAATTTGTGTTAGTGTTAAAAGATATGCTCAAGATGAACGAAACAGTAGGTGGCAAGTGGTCGAAAGCGATCTTGACGTTCTATATTCTCGTTATTTGCCTGTTCAGTGGCTGCGAAGAGAAAGTCAAATCAACTCTTAGTGACGAGGAGTATGAACGGATAGCATCTGCGCAAGAGCCGGAGCGCCCGGATGTGCTGATTGTCAGGGGTGAAACTCTTACCTATGAGGAGATAATTAGATCGCCGGCAAATCGCGACCGACCTGGTGTGTCTCTTATAGAGCGTTTCAAACCCATCACAAAAACAAGTAGCCTTGACGATTTTAGGCAACTGGCACGGACGGAGGTTGAAGAAGCCGTTATGAGCAGAGTATCAAATATTCTGCTCTATCAGGAAGCCAAACAGCAATTGGGAGAAAATGTAGATGAAGCTCTGGATAAGGCAGCGGAGAGTGAGTTAAGAAAGCTTATTCTAAGCTTTGGAGGCGACGAGGCCAGAGCTATAGAGGCGCTTGGACAGCGAGGAATGGATCGAAAAAAATTCAAGGAACAACAGAAGAGATTGATTCTGACTCAGAGTTACATTGCATCGAAGTTGCCCAATAACAAGCCCATTACACATGGAGAATTAGTGGAGCACTATAACGAATTGAAAGATGAGTTTTTCTTGACTCCCGCCGTTCTGCAATTCCGGCTAATTGATATTCAGATAGCAAGAGTTGATATCACGAACCCTGACGTGGACCAGCTTGAACGAGCCAGAGAGCTGGCCAAAGAATTGATCCGTCGAATCGAGAATGGCGAGGACTTCGGCGAATTAGCCAAGCAATACTCACATGGTCACAGACGTGAGTTCGGGGGACTATGGAAACCGAGGGCCCCGGAATCGCTGGCCGAGCCATACGATGTTCTTGCCGTTGAGGCAAAGAAAATGCAGCAGGGCGAAGTTACAGGGCCGATCGAGGCTGAGGGACATATTTTCATAATGAAGCTCGAGAATAGGACCGACAAAGGCTATGTGCCGCTTGAAAAAGTACAGCAACAACTCGAGCAAAAAATCCATGCCGATCGGCGAAAAGAAGCGTTCGAGGAACTTAACGCAAAGTTGCTGCAACAGGCAGCACTGGGTAATACCGAGCCGTTTATTCAATTCTGCCTGGAACAGATATATCGCATAAACAATGAATAAGGCAGCTCGTATTTATAATCGGGCGGGGCTGCCTGTTGCTCAGGCCGGATAAATATACTCAACCGATGGAAATCGTGGCACATGGTATTGACCTTGTAGATTGTCCGCGGATCGAAGAGATGCTCAAGCGGCACAGCCAGAGGTTTGTCGATAGAGTTTTTACTGCCGCTGAGCAGAGCTATGCTCAGTCGAACAAAGACCCGGTGGAGAAATTCGCCGGCCGATTCGCTGCTAAAGAGGCGATTCTCAAACTTATGGGGACCGGCTGGCGAGGCAAAATCGCCTGGACAGACATCGAAGTAGTAAATAATAATTCTGGTCAACCAGAGGTTACTCTTAGCGGAGAGGTAAAAAAAATTGCTGACAAACTCGGAATCGAACATATAAGTGTTAGCATCACACACACAGCCAATTTTGCGATAGCCTCAGCCGTTGCGCTCGTCTCGGCGAAGGCCGGGCCATAACCGGACTGACGGAAAAGGCACAGTGACGTTAGAGGAACGAGGAACGATAGACAACGATTAGCCGGCACACCTGTGGTGCCGGGCTGAGGGGATTGTCTTCAACTTCAAGCTCTCAAAGCACATAACTGCTTGGCGATCAGCGGTCAACTGAAATTGTTCGTTGCCTCGCCTTTTTATACAGATGCCTACGGTGAGAGTCGAAGGTAGACTTGGTACTTGCCATCTTTAAACTCAGGCCAGTATTTCGGCCATTTGGGAGTGATGCAGCCGTGAGTGTCAGAGTACTGAAAAACCCATTTCTCCAACTCCGCGAGTGTCTGGATTTTGGTAAGTGCCATCTGTTCAAGACGTTGCCGATCGGTCTCGACGCCCTGGTTCATATGGTGGTAGTCGTGTCGACCTTTCCAAAGACAGGAACAGAGATTCTCAAACTTTTCGTCGATGAATTTTCGCTGTTTCAACAATCTGACGTTTTCTTCAAAGTCCGATTCCGGGCGAAACTTGTTACATTGGCACATGAACCGAATGAGCGCTTCTCCCACAGCCTGAGATTGCGAGATACATCCGTAAAAGTAGCCGTAACTGAACAGGCCGATGCACTCTGAAGACGCAGGAGCAAACCACGAGTTTGAAACGATGGGGTGGTGTTCCGCCCGAAGGTACCGCTCTACGCGAACGTCGATTTCTGCGTTGTCCTGCTTGCGGAGACTACTATATATCTCCGCACGGTGAGTCAAATCCTGTCGATAAGGCCTATCGGACATAACCACAACTTCTTAACTGATGAAAAATATGTCTAAACATTGCTTATATAGTTTCCGTATAATACGCGATTCGGGACTACGGCACGTCCTACGCTCTGACGAGTCGTAGGGCGAGGCTTGCCCCGCCTAATCAAATCGGTGGGGTGAACCCCACCCTACAAAGCTTAAGCCATCTGCATATTTTTATATAAAGGTTTGGCGATAGGCTTTAAGCATTTTGAGGCATTCAGGATTTCTATCGCCAACGGCCTGGCGTCCAAATCCAGACTTGTCCTTTTTGCCTGGTTCGGTCAGGTACCCATACCTTACCTCGGCGCGGCGGCGCATCCCAGTGTCCTTCTCTCCAGGCCCATTTGTTTCCGCTTATAATATAGCTGCCTTTGATCCAGACGTGAAGTCTGCTTGGTGGAGGTGGCCGAGTAATTACTACATAAGGTGAAGGCGGTGGGCCATAGTCAATTTCAATATCCCCGGCTGAAATATGACCCGAAGGTACAATAGTGCAGCCAGTTATATAACAAATCGACAAAAGACAAATAATATAGAAAAAATATTTAAGACCGTTCATAATCCCTTACTCCAAATAAAAAAGTATTTCACTGGTGTTTAATTGAAAACCTTCACATATACCTTTTCGGTACCGTTATTATAAAAATGACATCAGTTTGTCAAGATACAAAATATGAATGTAAGGGGCCTAAGTAACACCGGACTTAACTTGATTAGAAAGCCCAAAAAGATATACTACAACGCAATAAAATTCGAAGCACGAAATCTCAAAATGGGATATAGGTTCAGAGGCACAAAGGCACATAGTAATTTTTCATTTTGATTCACTTTGTGCCTATGTTCCTTTGGTACTTTGTGCCCTACCTAAATTTGTTTTGGTTTATGCCTAATATAAGGAAAGACAACTGTTTTGACTGTATTATTATAGGGGCAGGTCACGCCGGCGTCGAGGCTGCTCATGCTGCTGCTAAAATCGGCGCCAAAACCTGCCTGATAACCATCAGCAAGGACACAATTGCGAAGATGAGCTGTAATCCAGCTATTGGCGGGCTTGCAAAGGGACAGATCGCGCGCGAAATAGATGCGCTTGGTGGACTTATGGGCCTGGCAATAGATGCTACTGGCATTCAGTTCAGAATGCTGAATCGTTCCAAAGGTGAAGCTGTTCAGTCACCACGGGCCCAGGCAGATAGAGATAAGTATCAAGAATTTATGCTACAGGCGCTCGAAGAAACGGCTAACCTGACCATCGTCGAAGCGATAGCAGCCCAGATAATGACGCAAAACAATCAGGTGCTAGCGGTCAAATGCAAGGATGGATCGGTTTATCATGCTGAAACGGTCGTTGTAACGCCGGGGACATTTCTTGGCGGGATGATGTACATCGGGCAAGAACGCTGGGCTGGGGGCAGACTCGACGAGCCAGCCAGTGCAGAGTTGTCAGAAAGTCTCAGGCGGCTCGGGCTTGAGCTTGGACGGATGGCGACAGACACAACGCCGAGATTGGATGCTAAGACAGTAGACGTGAATGAATTAGAGATCCAACCAGGTGATGATCCGCCGGTGCCGTTTTCGTTTATGATCGAAAAAATAGATCGTCCGCAGGTACCCTGTTGGATTACGTACACCAATGAACAAATACACAAGTTGCTCAGGGACAATTTGCACCGGGCACCGCTCTCGTCGGGGCAAATAAAGGGTACTGATCCACGGTACTGCCCAAGCATCGAAGCTAAGGTCGTCAGGTTTGCAGATAAAAAGCAACACCGCATTTTTTTGGAACCGGAACAGGAAAACAAAAAAACAATCTACTGCAACGGAATTTTCACTTCGATGCCCAGAGACGTTCAAGAGCAGATGCTGAAGATGCTGCCGGGGACAGAAAATGCTCACATCGTTCAATATGCTTATGCTATCGAGTATGACTATTGTCCCCCGATTCAGCTAAAGCCGAGCCTGGAATTAAAAAAGATTTCTGGTCTTTTCCTGGCCGGCCAGATAAACGGGACCAGCGGCTATGAAGAGGCAGCAGGCCAGGGCATTATCGCCGGCATAAACGCTGCTCGAAAACTCCAAGACAAAGAGCCTCTAATTCTTGCCAGAAACCAGGCATATATCGGTGTACTGATAGATGATTTGCTCACGAAAGGTATCGACGAACCGTATCGGATGTTTACCTCTCGGGCAGAGTACAGGCTGGCGCTGCGGGCCGATAATGCAGACAGAAGACTTACACCAATAGGAAAATCTGTAGGTCTTGTCAGTCAAAAACGATGGGCGAAATTCCAACATAAACTCACGGGTATTAGTAGGCTTAAAGAGTATCTTGAGAACACGCGTTCAGACGGACTGAGCCTGTGGGAGCAGCTCCGCCAGCCAGCAAGCACCATAGCAGCAACGCTGCACGATGATCCTAAAATCAAAGATATGCACCTGTCACCGAATGTGACGCACGCAGTTGTGATTGATGCAAAATATGAAGGCTACCTAACAAAGCAAGAGCGATTAATGGCAGGCTTCGAAGCACTGGAAAAAAAGAAGATACCAGCAAATTTAGACTACAATAAGATTGTTCACCTTCGCGCGGAGGCAAAGGAGAAATTGTCGGCGTTTCGCCCGAGCACGCTGGGCCAGGCTGCTCGCATTGGTGGCATTACACCGGCTGATATTACCGTGATACAAATTCACATGAAGAAACACAGTGCTTAGCGAAATATACGCAACTTAGGTTATGCAAAGCACTTATCTTACGGTCAGAGGCGGAATATGCATAACAACGGTGTGGCTGAGGTGTTTGTTCTAACCAGTGCGCACGGAAGCAGCAAAATTTTTTTATTTTTTTGTTGATTGCTTGTACAAATGTACGATATTGTAATTGTACGTTTGTAAAATACAATTGTAAAAGGAGGTCTTTCGATGCGTACAAATTTACCAGCTTTAAGCCCTGCCGAAACCGAAATTTTGAGATTAGTCTGGCAACTCAACATCGCTACCGTGCAGGAGGTTTGCGACAATTTACCTGCCAGCAGGAAAATAGCTTATGCAACAGTTCAAACTCTGCTTCGCAGGTTAGAGAAGAAAGGCTACTTAAAACACCGCGTTCGAGGAAAGGCTCACGTCTTTTCGCCAGCGGTTAAAAAAGATTTGGTTATCAAACGTTCAGTTGGAGATTTTCTGGAACGACTCTTTGGTGGTGACCCAATACCACTTATTCAGTACCTGGCTAAGCATGGCAAAATAAAGGCAAAGGATATTGATCGACTCAAAAAACTATTAGATCAAAGGTAAACCTCTTATTGTGGAGCGATAAAAAAATGCAAACCTATCTTGAACAAATCACAAAATATCTGTTTACCCAAAGCTGGCACATAGCAATCTTAGTTATGGTAATCGCTGCGGTATCGTTTGTGTTAAGAAACAAAAGCTCACACGTTCGTTACTTGCTTTGGCTTATCGTTCTGGCAAAGTGTCTCGTGCCGCCTTTGTTCGCGGTACCTCTTGCCATTCTGCCGCCGGAAAGACCTGGGCTATTAACGTTGCCCATGCCGTCACAAGCGGAGATGACCACTTCTATACCAGAAATCCCACAGAGAGAGCCTCCAATTACTGTCAAACCCATAGTTACTTCTCAAAGAACTGTACGACCGACTCCAGTTCAGACTGTCGCCTTATTATGGTTGACAGGCGCGGCGGTTTTTTTGCTTGTCGCAATAGGTAAGGCAATAAGAACAAATCACTGGCTAAAGGGACAGCGAAGGGCCCTGCCGGCCAACGTCAAAAATGCAATCGAAAGAGCGTTCAAAGAATTTGGCTTGAAGAAATATCCAAGGGTCTGGTTGATCGAAGGTATTGGTCAGCCGTTTGTGTGGGGGTTGTTTCGCGGCAGTATCTACCTACCATTTGATTTCGCTAAGAATGGTAGTGGCTCCTTTCGCAGAGATTTGCTGGGTCACGAGCTGTGCCATATCCTGCGTTTTGACGCCGCGGTCAATCTTTTGCAGGTAATGGCTCAGGCTATATTCTGGTTTCATCCATTTGTTTGGTGGGCGAACAAGCGAATCCGAGCTGAGCGTGAGAAATGTTGCGATGAGATGGCGATTGCCCGGCTCAGCACCAAAGCCAGAGATTACAGTAGCGCTATTGTCAACACACTAATAAACGAATACAAATCCACACGGCCTGTTCCATCTTTGGCTATAGCCGGTCCAGTTAAAAATATTGAAGAAAGGATCAAGACCATGATGAGACCAGGAAAAAAATTCTACAAACGTCCAAGTTTAGTTACTGCAACAGTAGTATTACTATTAGCTTTGTTGATTGTCCCGACAGCTTTTGTACTAACCGCTCGTGCAGCAGAAACTAAACCTGCATTGCAAAGCGAAGAGAAACCGAGTAAATCACTTCACGAAGCCGCCGAATATGGAGATGTGGAAGAAGTTAAAAGACTCATCGCCAGCGGAGCGGATGTAAACGCAATGTCGGCAGTGTCACAATCTGTACAAGTTGGGTGGAGGCCTTTGACCGCTGCAGCCAGCGGAGGTCATCCCCAAGTGGTCAAGGTG
>CAYSPM010000056.1:0-15368 GCA_964432925.1 uncultured Pirellulales bacterium
AGGGGAGCGAGTCGAGGAATCCCTCGGCTTGGCTCGGGACAGGTCTGTTTTTAATGGCTAAGCTATAAATAGATTTTTCCACTGTGCCCCTTAGGGGCTTCCATTCTCCGTCCCTTAGGGACTGCGAAGGATGAATCGGTCGAAATGACAATCGACTTTTTCAACAAAGCCGGACTCCAAGAAAATCACGGAGACATTTTTTTCAGTGTCATCTTTTAAGACGAGAAATCCATCTTTTGGGGAGATTATTATGCAACGTATCCTTACATGTTGTGTTTGTTTATTAAGTCTGACTAATGTCGCACTCGGAGTTGAGAAAATTGACCTGTCCGGTCAGTGGGATTTCAGCCTGGATCGAGACGACGTCGGAATTGGCCAGCGGTGGTGTGAACGAAACCTGCCCGTCCGGCAGGCAGGGCTGCCGGAGAAAATTTCTCTGCCTGGGTCACTACAGGAACAAGGCTATGGCGATAAGCCTTCTGCTGATACCCAATGGACAAGCAGGATTGGCATGAAACTATTAAGCGACCCACGCTTCACGGAGTATGTCAATTCGGACGATTTTAAGTGCCCATTCTGGCTGACGCCCGATCGACATTATGTTGGCAAGGCATGGTATCAACGCCAAGTGAAGATTCCTGAAGAATGGCAAAACAAACGTATTATATTGTACCTTGAACGGCCGCACTGGAGGACAACTGTTTGGGTGGATAGCCAACCGGTGGGCTCGTGTGATAGTCTTGGTGCAGCGCACGAGTATGATTTATCAAATTTCCTCAAACCTGAAAATACGCACAACCTGACAATATGCGTGGATAATGATTATGTAATTCCAGTGGGAAAAGACGCCCACAGTATATCCGATCAAACACAATCGAATTGGAATGGTATAACAGGTAAAATCCTGCTTATGGCCGGCTTGAAAGTCTGGGTAGATGATGCACAGGTTTTTCCTGATGTGACGCATAAACGTATTAGGGTCGATATTCAATTTGGAAATTTAACAGGCGAAGTTGGAAGGGGTATCCTTACTGTTTCAGCAGAGAGTTACAATACATCCAGGAAACATCGGATCCCTGTGAAGAATATCCCTGTAGAATGGAATAAAGAAAATGTAAAGGTCTCCTTTGAATATGACATGGGCGATGATTGTTTGCTCTGGGATGAATATCAGCCAGCTCTATATCGTTTAACTTTATCTCTGAAGGGTGAAGGGATAGAATCTGTAAGGCACGTCCAATTCGGTATGCGAGAGCTTGGTATCAGGGACAAGCAGTTTACCATCAACGGCAGAAAGATTTTTCTGCGAGGCACTTTAGAATGCTGTATTTTTCCCCAGCACGGTTATCCGCCGACCGAAATAGATGAATGGAAACGTATCATAGGTATCGCAAAGGCACACGGACTAAACCATTTTCGTTTTCATTCATGGTGTCCGCCCGTTGCGGCATTTGCTGCGGCTGATGAGCAGGGATTCTATCTACAAGTGGAAGGGTCATGCTGGGCTGGCTTTGGTAACGGCACGGCGCTGGATAAATGGATATATGAAGAAATCGACCGCATGATAATGGCGTACGGCAATCATCCATCGTTCTGCTTTCTTTCGCCCAGCAACGAACCCAGCGGTAAGAACCGAGACCGATTTCTCGGTCAACTGCTGCAAAGCCTAAAGGACAGAGACAACCGAAGGTTTTACATTGCCGGGGCCGGCTGGCCACAGATCAAGGAAAACCAATATTCAATAGAACATGCTGTTCGGTTGCAGCGGTGGAGAACATTGAGGTTCGACCAACCCCCTCAGACGTTTGATGATTATCGTAAGCATGTGAATGCTCGGCCGATACCAGTCGTAGGCCATGAAATTGGACAGTGGTGTGCTTATCCCGATTCGGACGAAGACAAGCAATATACCGGCGTATTGAAGGCAAGAAATATCGAAATATTCCGTGATAAACTGCAAAAAGCCGGTATGGGCCATCTTGCTCATCAATTTCTTATGGCCAGTGGAAAATTCCAGACCCTTCTTTATAAGCAGGAGATAGAAACCGCTTTACGAACACCTAATTTTGCCGGCTTTCAACTGCTTGATTTACATGATTTCCCCGGCCAGGGCACTGCGCCGGTGGGAGTCTTAAATGCACTGTGGCAGAGTAAAGGTTATTGTAAAGCCGAGCAGTACAAACGATTCTGTAACGATGTTGTGCCATTAGCGCGGATGAAAAAACGCATATTCACAAACGATACCAACTTTGAATCCATTATAGATGTGGCAAACTATAGCGCAACAGATCTATCAAATGTGGAGCTTCTCTGGAAGATAAGCCAGAATGATGGAACTCTAATTAAAGCTGACAAATTCAATGTGGATGTTGTGCCGACCGGTGGCCTGACTTGCGTTGGAAGTATTGAATGTCCCTTGGGTGATATTAAAAAGGCCACCAGAGTCAACCTCGAAATAGAATTCGTTGGCTTACCTTATGCGAATGATTGGGATTTTTGGGTATTCCCAGACACGTTACTACCAATTAAGTCCGATGACATTTACATTGCTATGGGTCTTGATGGACAAGTGGAGACCAAATTAAATTCTGGGGCAAAAGTGCTGCTGTTATTCTCACCTTCATCTGCTAAGGGTGATACGTTAGGCTCTTTTCAGCCGATATTTTGGAACCGCATCACCTTCCCAAAGAAAAAGGTTCATACGGTGGGGATTTTATGTAATTGCGAACATCTGGCAATGGCGAAATTTCCGACCGATTTCCATGCGAGCTGGCAGTGGCAGGACCTGCTCGACAATAGTCAACCGTTAATTATGGATGAGCTGCCGCGGGAAATTATACCGATTATTCAGCCTATCGATGACTGGAATGATTGCCGAAAGCTGGGACTTCTTTTCGAAGCTTCGATTGGTGCTGGAAAAATCCTTGTCTGTTCAATCGATATTCAAACAGATTTAGATAAGCGAATTACAGCCCGACAATTACGGCATAGTTTATTAGCCTATATGGCTTCTGATAAGTTTGATCCTGAAACAAAACTTACTTTTGAGGATATTAAAGAGCTTTTCAAGGAGACCGCTCAGATAAAAAGTGACTAATAGTAAAGCAGGAAACTAAATATTTTTTCTTATTTAGTTTCGTCTTCATGTGCGATTCTTTTTTGTTTTCAACACAGGTTTTTTAGAAAGTGTGGTCTATGTTGCTACATATCAAAATGTGTTTTTGCATTGCTTTAATTCTGCTCGTATCGACAATTGCTGGATGTGAACGAGAGGTAGCAGGTATCCAAACTAAGCTAACATTAGATACTAATATTCTAAAAATAAAAGCAGTTACAAAGCAGCCCAAGATTATTGAAGGTCACCTGAGGATGGGGACACCGATGAGCCCCAAAGGCCTGCATTATGGTGTCAACTCACTGTATTTCACTCGTAATGGCCAGGCCTGGCTGCCGGTCATGGGCGAGATTCATTATGCACGTGTGCCAAACGAATTTTGGGAAGATTCGGTTCTGGCCATGAAAGCAGGTGGCATTGACATCATCGCTACGTACGTGTTCTGGCTCTTCCATGAGGAGCTTCAGGGCCAGTATGATTGGCAAGGTGACCGTAATCTGCGCAGATTCCTTCAGATATGTCAGAAACATGATATGCCGGTCTGGCTGCGTATAGGTCCCTGGTGTCACGGTGAGGCGCGCAACGGCGGATTTCCGGACTGGCTCAGCAAAGTGTGCAGACCCAGGAGCATGGCCCCGGCCTACTTTGAACAGGTCCGGCGATGGTACACGACCGTGGCTGAACAGATCCAGGGATTATATCATAAGGATGGCGGCACAATTATAGGTATTCAATTCGATAATGAATTCGGCCACGTCGGTGGCAGCGGGGGCGAACCTTATATCTTGAAGTGCAAGGAAATCGCTCGCCAGTTAGGCATAGACGTTCCTTACTACTCTGTGACAGGTTGGGGCTGGGCATGGGTACCTGAGGATGAAGTGCTACCTGTGCAAGGCTCATACGTCGATCCCTTTTGGGCTAAGGGAACCAATCAGTTGCCACCTTTTAAGGAATTGCTATTTTCGGATTTAATGAGCCTTGTGATCAATACGGATATAGCCAGTAACATGGTCACGAATCGCATTAAACAGGAGAGATTGCGATATGATCTGTCTCGGTATCCTTATGCCACGGCGGAGTTGGGTGGTGGTATGCACTACAAGTGGCATCGCAGGCCTGTTCTTGATCCGAAGGATACTTACGGCATGGCTCTTTGTCGTCTTGGTGAAGGAGCGAATATAATTGGATACTATATGTATCATGGTGGCTCACAGCCTCTTGGAAAGACCGGACGACTCGGGGAGCCGGGCATGCCTTTAGTTTCTTACGATTATCAGGCACCACTACAAGAGTATGGCAAAACCAACCGTTCGTATTATGCACTTAAGCAATTACATCTGTTCATACAAGATTTTGGTCGGGATCTGGCACCAATGGTACCCTCGTTACCAGAGGATCAGCCCAAGGCCGACGATTCTACGAAACTTAGGTATGCCCTGCGATCGAAGGGCTCACGTGGCTTTCTGTTCTTCAACAACTACCAGCGTTATCTGGATATGCCTGACCGGAAAGGCGTTCAGTTCGCTGTGACGATAGCGGAAAAGGAATTAGTGTTTCCAGCGGAGCCAATAACTATACCAGCGAATAGTCTGGGAATTTTTCCGATCAATATGTCAATAGCTGATGCGACGATGATATACGCTACAGCACAACCGCTGGTGCGTTGGCAGGATGGCGATGTGACTCGTTTGGTCATGGTAAGTCTGTCCGGGATTAAAACACAGTTTTGTTTAACAGGCGTCAAAGAGCCGGTGGTTGAAGGCGGCAGTGTTCGCCGAGATGGCGATAGCTGGTTTATAGTGCCACAAGATAGCAATATTTTACGACTTAAAACAAACGCTGGTGCTGACATTGAGATTTTTCTACTGTCTGAACAGGACAGTCTTAATGCCTGGAAAATCCAAATAGCAGGGAAGCACCACCTGGTTGTATGTCCTGCTGAGCTGTGGCAAAGTGGAAATAACCTGAGGATTAGAACGAGTGTATCGAAATCAATCCAGCTTCTTATGTACCCGGTAACAGAGAAGGTTCTGACGTATAATGACAAGCGCATCAAGCCGATTAAAAAAGGGCAGGTCTCTGTATATACCCTGCCGGCTATTCCGCTGCCGAAAGTAACCGTAACTACAGAAGCCCAGGACGAGATTCCCAAGGTAGATAAAGACTATCCATTCCGGTCCGCCGATGCCCCGCCCAAGGCGTGGCGTATTCAGATCGGTGATATCGATTGGGACTGCGTCAGTGACGTGCTTGTGCCTTTTGAGTACATAGGGGACACAGCTCGATTATATCTTAATGGTTTGCTTGTCGCCGACAATTTCTGGAGCAAGCCCGACTGGGAAGTGGGACTGAGGCGTTGGAAAAAGGAACTGGCTGAGCCGAATGTAGAGTTTATTCTGGTAATTTCGCCGTGGAAGAAGGACCAGAAGGTTTTTGTGCAAAAACGCCCTGAGGTGACAAAGGATCTGACAGCAGAGTTGCTCAAAGCAAGCGCGTTTACAGAGCAGACATTGACCCTAAACACAAAAAAAGAGAGGTAACTCATACGGAATTCCGAGCTAAACTTCGATAGAATATCAAGTAGTTTGAGGGATTTCCGGTTCGTGTGAGTGCACATAACTTGTTCGATTCTTTTCAAATCCTTCTAGTTCAGATCTATGGGCGTAAAGTTATCGACGTTAGAATAAATAATGGAACAGACATATTGTCACTCTTGCGCAAGCAGCGCCCTAGGGCGTCCTGGGGAGAGTCCAGAAAACGCTAACAAAAGGGTTGGATTCCCGCTTTCGCGGGAATGACATCTTTGCCTTGTTTACACAGGGACGTCCCATTTAATATTTAAAGGTCAATAAGATATAAAAAAAGTGGTTCGTAACAAAAGGGATTTTGCTAACTGATTAGCCCTTAACGGAAGCAATCTTAAAAACAAAGCAAAACAAGGTATAACTCACACTGGCAAAAAGATTTATTTCTATTATAATTCTGCAGATAATGATTGCTGATGAGAAATAGAGTGTGCGTTTCAATAAACTTTTCTGGAGACGAGCGAATTATGAAAATTTCACAAAGCAAAAATCTAAAGGCGTTCTGGGCGGTAATTGTTGTGTTTTTTATCCTGCTGAACTCAAATTCTTTTTCACAAGAGAATTCAGATTATGTGGTAGTAAGCCCTGATAAAAAGATCTCTGTTCATTTCCATATTTCCAATGAAGGGGAAGCCTTTTACAACATCAGGTATGATGATAATATCATTATGCGAGATTGTCGGTTAGGAATTGTCAGAGAAGATGAGGATTTCGCAAAAAGTATGTCCTTGGAGAATGTAGCAGATATTGAGAACATTAAAATAAATTATGAAATGCTGCACGGTAAAAGACGTTTGTGTTCTTATGTGGGCAACAAACGAGTGTTCCATTTAGCTAATGCATCCGGAAAAAAGATGGATGTCGTCTTCCAGGTCTCAGATGATGGAGTAGCTTTCAGATACTATTTCCCAGGTAAACCAGATAAAGTTAAGAAAATAAAGCAGGAGTTAAGCTCGTTTCATTTTCTGCCCGTTACGAAGACCTGGATTCAACCCATGACCGATGCGAAAACCGGATGGCACGGGGATCAACCTTCTTATGAGCAACACTATAGGCAGGGAATCGAGCTGGATAAGTTACCTGCTAACAAGGCGGGATGGGTTTTTCCAGCACTTTTTAACTATAACAAATACTGGATGTTGATTACAGAGACTGCCGTTGACAGAAATTACTGCGGCTGTCGACTAAAACGAGATTCAACAGACAATGAGTTCTTTATTGGTTTCCCTCAAGAGCCGGAGGTTTTTCCAGGCGGACCTTCGAATCCCGAATCGACCTTGCCCTGGTATAGCCCCTGGAGAATCATCGCTATAGGCAATGGTCTGGGACCGATAGTGGAATCGACGTTAGGCACCGATCTGGCAAATCCACCTAAGCTAAAAGATACATCGTTTGTCAAGCCTGGAAGAGCCTCCTGGAGCTGGGTTATGCTAAAGGATGATTCAGTTGTGTATAATGTCCAGAAACGTTTTATTGATCTGGCTGCCGATATGTCTTGGGAGTATTGCCTGGTTGATGCGGACTGGGATACAAAGATTGGCTATGATAAAGTTAATAAGCTTTCTGAATATGCCCAAAGCAAAAAAGTCGGGCTTCTTTTGTGGTACAACTCGGCGGGCGACTGGAACACCGTCCCGTATCATCCTAGAAGTAAACTGCTTACCCACCAAGACCGCGTCAAGGAATTCGGCAGACTCAAGGAAATGGGTATCAAGGGCGTCAAGGTCGACTTTTTTGGTGGCGATGGACAATCTATGATGTCATATTATCAGGATATTTTTGAAGATGCCGCCGAATTTGGACTGATGGTTAATTGCCACGGCTGTACAATACCGAGAGGTTGGCACCGTACTTATCCTAACCTGGTGACGATGGAGGCAATAAGAGGATTTGAGTTCGTGACATTCGAGCAATTTAATGCCGATCTTGAACCTACTCATTCATGCGTTGCAACCTTCGCGCGAAATGTATTCGATCCGATGGATTTTACGCCTGTATGTTTTTCTGAGGTACCCAACATAAAACGAGTGACGACCAATGGTTTTGAGTTGGCGGTGTCGGTGATTTTCCTCTCTGGGATACAACACTTTGCCCAAACGCCTGAGAGTATGGCAGGAGTTCCAGACTATGTTAAGGACTTTATGAGAGAGATTCCTTCATGTTGGGATGATACCCGCTTTATAGACGGGTACCCCGGAAAGCTCGTGGTTATCGCACGAAAAGCCGGCAATACGTGGTATGTAGCTGGCATAAATGGCCAAGACGTTGAGAAGGACATAAGCTTTGAGCTGACCTTTATTGAAGGTGTTAAAAAGGCGATGCTAATAACCGACGGCACGGATAACCGTTCGTTCAAGATGCAAAAGCTAACCGTTACACCGGGCGAATGTATGGATATAAAAATAAAAGGAAACGGAGGTTTTGTTCTAAAACTTGAAATTTACCTTGTGTCCTATGATAATTGAACGGCCGGATAACTCAGCCATTCGCTCAAAGACCAAATATGACCGATGCATTGGGTGTCTATGGCGAGGACAACAAACAAGACAAGAGTTACTCAGGAGCAGCGCATCTGGATTATCAAGGTTTTACTCTTGACTTTTTCGGGTCCGATTTAGATGCGTTCTCTATGGGGGTTCTTCCCTATTGGTCCAATCCAAATCACACAATCCGCAATAAAAAGATGTTTTTAAACACGGGGTATCGAGTGCCTGTGCACGACCGAGCAACCTTGGAGTTGAACATTACTTACAATCTTCAAGAAAACAGCCTGTCCAGCCCAGACCCTCCCATGGTTGGCACCAACACCTCGGATATACTCGGCGAGGCGACCCTTTACGCCAATCCTACAGACAACCTAAACGTGGTCCTGGGGTACCTGCAGGAACATCGCTCGAACTACGACCCGGGTAGCGATAAATATCAATCTATTCCCTCATATCGCCATGAGCCTAAGAGCTTTTATGCTCAGGGTGACTACAAGTTCGATAAGTTTCTTAAGCTCATTGCAGGCACGCAATGGAACAAATCAAGTTATGGCTTCGACGATTGGACATCCCGATATGGCTTAATTATAACACCGTTTGACAAATGGGGTCTCAAGCTCCTGCGGGGCGAAGCATTCCGGGCTCCTGTCACTTTGGAAACGGACCTCTATGACCCACGAGGTCTTGTTGGCAATAAAAACCTGGAGCCTGAGACAATAACAACCTACGATGTACAACTTTTCTATCACGACGAGAAGACATACACCGCTGTTACGTATTTCCAAAGCACGATTGATAAGCTCATTATTTACGACGCGAGTGTCACCCCCATGTCATACATGAACGGTGGCCAGCAGAAGTTCGACGGCGTTGAGTTTGAAGTAAAGCGTTTCCTGACACCACACTGGCATATTATCGGCTCATTTATGCACCAGGAGAACGAGACCGATGCTGGCCTAAATCCCAGTGTGGTACCGGAAAACATGGCTAAGCTGGGCACAGCCTACATCTGGGATGAAGGTAGCGTGTCTATCTTCTACAGTCACTTAGGCACACCGCCGAGCATCTCTTCCCCACTCGTAGTCAATCCGGAAACTGAAGCACTGAATTTAGTCTCTTTGAACGTCCGCATCGACATATCAAGGTGGATGGGGCTGGATAAAGGACGGTCCATATTAACGTTGCGGGCTGAGAATCTTCTTGACGAAGAAATCTACGTGCCGACATTCGCCTACATCGGCTCACCGAACTCTTTCCCCTATGGCCCGGGCATAACGTTTTACGGCGGATTGACAGTAAACTTTTAAGTGTCATGTACCCGGTTATGGCTCGCCGAGTGACAGCCTGCGCTCATACCAACGACCACGATTACTACGGCTTTATTCAAATCAGCCCGACGTGCTTATCTTGAACACGATTGCCATGTCATTGGCTTTAACCGCAGGCGTCGTGACGACAAGGCCGGTGTCCTTTCGTTCCCACTTGATCTTTTCCTTCGTGCCGAGCATAGACACGTCTTTAATCTTTATACCCTCAGCTTTGTTGTCTTTGCCGAACATCGTCATCACTACCTGCTTGTTCTCGCCCGGCCAGCCGAGGACAATGGCATAGACGGTTTTGCCCTTGCGGGTATAGCGAATGTCCTCGGCAGTATAGCCCGTGGCGTCAGTGAAACCTCCAAATCGTCCTGATATTAGTTTTGTGGGGCCTTCACCATAAACGATCCAGGGACGGGTACTGTAAATTGCTTCGCCGTATTTTTTAAGCCAATCGCCGATTTCTAAAAGGACTTTCCGTTGATTATCCGGAATTGTTCCGTCAGCTTTTGGTGAAATGTTTAACAACAAAACCCCATTCTTGCTCACAATATCAATCAAACTATGAAGTACAACGGAAGTGGGTTTGATCACCAGATCCTGAGTATAACACCAGCTTCCTTCACTGATAGTATCATCTGTCAACCATGAGAATGAGGTCGGTTCACCCATTCTGCCTTTCTCCAAGTCCAGTACTCCAACATCCTGTGGCAAATCTTCTTGCTTGAACGTGACAACCACGTCTTTGCCCCATTCATTGGCTTCATTAAAGTAGTACGCCAGATAACTCATCTTGTATTCGTCCGGGATTTCGTTTAGCCATGAATCAAACCACATCAAATCCGGCTGATACTTGTCGATGACTTCAATCAGCTTGCCTTTCCACATATCCAGAAATTCCTGACGCGGAATATTTCCATACAGAATGCGGAGTTTCATATCTTTAGAAACTGTTGGCCAACCTTCGACGCGTGGATAATGACCTGTCCAAACATATTTGTTGCCTTGCCGGATTTGATGCTGATTATTTCGAGCATGATGGAAAGTCGTGACGAAACGCATTCCGCGTTTACGTATCGCCCTGGCTAATTCACCTGTAATATCACGTTTCGGTCCCATCTCCTTAACATTCCACGGCGTAAGCTCGCTGGCCCACATCGAAAATCCATCATGGTGTTCGGCTACAGGCCCGGCAAAACGAGCACCAGCTTCTTCGAAAAGCTCAGCCCACTCATCAGCGTCGAATTTCTCAGCTTTGAACATCGGCACAAAGTCATGGTAGCCGAACTGGGCTGGGTCGCCATATACCTCTACATGATGTTTATACTCCCGGCTGCCCTTTCTGTACATGTTGCGCGGATACCATTCGCTG
The DNA here is from genome assembly GCA_964432925.1 of uncultured Pirellulales bacterium. Lineage (GTDB taxonomy): Bacteria > Planctomycetota > Phycisphaerae > Sedimentisphaerales > Anaerobacaceae > CAYNTC01. The sequence goes on from CAYSPM010000056.1 coordinate 10,875, forward strand.
CCGAACGCCGGTACAGAATAGACTCCCCAGTGGAAGTAGATGCCGAACTTCGCGTCACGAAACCATTCAGGTGCAGGCTTATGTTTCTTGAGCGATTCCCAGTTGGCTGTGTAAGTAGATTTAGGTTTGCTGCGACATGTTGTCGCTCGGCGCGATTCGGTAGCACAGCTACTCAATAGTCCCATGACAAGTGTCAAGCAGGTAATGTAGGAGAATTTCTTCGACATTTTTGGCACCTCCTGATGATGTCTGTTTTTCTAATGGGACAAGCCATGCTTTGCCCTGCATTGTATTGTCTGATGCGTATCGACCACCATTTACACACTGACAACCTCCACATTGTAACTTAACAACCCCAGCGATTGGGGGGTTTTTTTGAGTACACAAATTGTAGTCCTCCATTGTGGCAGATTACAGGTATTTGTGCCGAAAATTCTCAACCACAAAATCTTGGACATTTGCAAAATGAACAAGACCTTGCATTTCGCTCACTTTTCGCTTAAAAAATGAACTTTTTGATGCGTTAGTGCGTATGTATTTGTTCATATTGCCGGTGTACGAAAGGGATTTGCCCCGCGGGCGGCAAATCGAGGAACTTATTTAATAACAGAACTATTGAAGGAGAAGGTCTTTATGGCAGTCGATGTTAAACAGATCGGAAATTTAGTTCAGCAAAAAAGCGAATTTGTGCGAGCACTTTTTGGCGAGCTTAACAAGGTTATCATCGGCCAGCGATATATGCTGGAGCGTATGCTTATCGGGCTGTTGGCAAACGGCCACATTCTGCTGGAGGGGGTCCCAGGCCTGGCTAAGACTATGGCCGTGACCACCTTGTCGCGGGCCATAAACGCCGACTTTCGACGTATCCAGTTCACTCCTGATCTGTTGCCCGCCGATCTTATAGGTACCCAGATTTATCGCCAATCCGATGGCCAGTTCTACACTCGAAAAGGCCCCATTTTTGCCAATATCATCCTCGCCGACGAGATCAACAGAGCCCCCGCAAAAGTCCAGAGTGCACTGCTCGAGGCAATGCAGGAAAGACAAGTATCTATCGGCGATGAGACCTTCCCCGTCCCCAGCCCTTTCTTAGTTCTTGCTACGCAAAATCCCATCGAACAGGAAGGCACTTACCCGCTACCCGAGGCCCAGTTGGACCGATTCATGCTAAAACTCAAAATCGACTATCCCAACAAAGACGAAGAACGCCAGATACTCGATCGAATGGCTGCTACAGATAAAAAATTTGATATTAATCCTGTTATCAGCCCGAAGGAAATATCAGATGTTAGATCTGTTGTAGATGAAATATATATCGATGAAAAGATAAAGGACTACATCGTAGACATAGTTTGTGCCACAAGAGAACCGGATAAATATGGCTTAGATTTAGGCAACTTCATAAATTACGGTGCGTCACCTCGCGCAACGATCTACCTCGCAATCGCTGCCAAAGCGCATGCTTTTCTCCAGCAACGAGGATACGTCACTCCTCAGGATGTAAAGAGTATTGGTCCGGATGTCTTGCGTCACCGTATAATCGTCAGCTACGAAGCCGAAGCCGAAGACAAAAGCAGCAACGACATCATAAAGACGATCTTTGATAATATCGAAGTACCATAAAGGAAGCTTAAAACTGAAAGCTCAAACAGCAGTTCATCGTACTGTGTTCGTAGTTCATCGATGAACAATCAACTATAAACAATGAACTTAGTTTTCAATTTTAATTTTTACGCTTTATATGATCCCTGACGAGCTGATAAAGAAAATCAGACAGATTCAAATCTACACGTCTCGTACGGTGGACGCCAGCTTCGCCGGCCAGTACGAAAGCGTTTTCAAAGGTCGCGGCATACAATTCGACGAAGTGCGAGAATATACGCCCGGAGACGACATCCGTACTATTGACTGGAATGTCACTGCGCGAACAGGTAGGCCATACATTAAGCGGTTCGTTGAAGAACGTGAGATGACCATCATTTTCGTGGTTGACCTCAGCGCCTCCGGCCAGTTTGGAACGGTCAATAAGATGAAAAATGAGATCGCCGCGGAGTTCTGTGCCGTTTTGGCTTTTGCCGCAGCAAAGAATAACGACAAAGTCGGCCTTGTAGTCTTTACGGACGAGGTAGAGTTGTATATACCTCCCAAAAAGGGCACAAGGCATGTTTTGCGCCTGATCCGCGAATTGCTGTATTTCAAAATGCCAAGGCGAAAGACCAACATCACCCTTGCTCTGGATTACACCGCCAAGGTAACACGTAAGAAGGCCACTATATTCCTGGTCTCCGATTTTCTGGAAGCCAACTTTAAGAAGTCGCTTAGCCTTCTTAACAAACGCCACGATGTCATTGCTGTACCCGTTCGCGACCGTGTGGAAATTTCGATGCCCGCTTTGGGACTCATTGAGCTTTCCGATGCCGAGACAGGCGAACTTATTCTGGTTGATACCGCCAGCAGAAGATTCAGAAATCGGTATGATAGTAACAGTCAGAGTCGTTTTAACGAGCTAAAAAGTATGCTACGCTCAATCAATATTGACTGTATCCCTATAAGCACCGATAAGCCATACATACAGGATCTAATACAATTCTTTCATATGCGACACCGGCGATTTTAGCTTTTATGAATCTGTTCAGTTCAACGCATTAACGGAGCAAGAAGACAATGGAAGAAAAATTAGATTTCTCACTTCCGGAAAAGAAACGGAAAGGTTCCATAACAAATATCATCTCGATCTTACTGCTCTCGCTCATCGTGCTCCTGATGCTTTTGAATCTGCGTGCTGGCAGGCCCAGCCGAGTATCAGCACCAGAAAAAACCGGACAAGAACTATCGCCCGATCAAACCAAGCAGTTGGCCACTAAACTCGCCCAACGCAATCTATATCATCAAGCTGCCAGAATCTGGCAGAATTACTTAGCTGTTGCTGATTTGCCAGGAATCGAACGCGCTAAGGTGTTGTTCCAGGTGGGCACACTACTTGAAAAGGCTGGACTCTATGCAGAGGCAATAGAATACTATTACCGCAGCGAACTCGCAGCTAAGATTGGTGAACTTGAGTCTGATATCAACACGCACATAAAGAACTGCTTCAAGCAGCTTGGCAAATTCTCAGCACTACGATACGAGCTGATAGATAGAACCAGTTACAAAACCACAGACCAGGCAGGCGCAAAAGTAGTCGCAGAAATCGGCGCTGAAAAAATAACCGAGGCCGATCTCGATGCAATTATCGAAAGCAAAATCGAAAATCAGCTCACACCACTATCGGCCTTTATGACAGATGAGCAAATCAAACAACAAAAACAAAAATTGCTCCAGCAATATAAAGCCCCACAGGCAAAGAAGCAATTTATGCAAAACTATTTAGCCGAGGAGATTCTCTATCGCCAGGCCTTGCAGGAAAACTTCACCGAAAAGCCCGAAGTTAAAAGATTGCTAACTGATGTAACCCGCAGCGTCTTAAGCCAGCAGCTAATGAATGAGCAACTTGCTTTGAAAATCAACATCACGGAAAACGACCTTCAAACCTACTACACAGCCAACAAAGAAAAATACATCGAGCCAGCCAGTGCAGGGATAGGCCGTATCCTTGTAAGCGACGAGCAGCTTGCAAAAGATTTGATAAAACGCATTAAGGATGGCGAGGACTTTGCCGAACTGGCAAAAGAATTTTCTGAAGACCAAGACACCAAAGATAAAGGCGGCAAAATCGATATTGATGTGACCAAGGGTTCCTATGTTCCGGTTATTGGCGACGCGGAAGAACTCAATGAAAAGATATTTCAAGCCAGCCCTCCAGCCGTCTTAGACGAACCTTATAAGAGCGAAAAAGGCTGGGAAATTATCAAAGTCGAAGAAAAATATGATCACCGTCAAAAAACCTTCAACGAAGTCAGGCAGCAGGTTGCCTCCGAGCTTTTAAACCAAAAGCGACAAGATATCCAGCGTGACTTCATTGACCAGATGATGGATAAGTACAATGTCGTTATTCACACGTCGGTACTAATGCCGACGCAGCAAAATGAATCAGAGGAGAAATCCACAAATACCCAGAAGTAATACGCTCGCTGAAGTTATTATGCGAAATTCGAGTCGGACATATTTTTTTCTGGTTATGCTAACCTGCAGTGTGCTAACCATTGCTTGTTTAAGCTGCAAGCAGGATACACAAAGCGCGGGTAAAGAGAAAGATTTTGAAATCGATAAAGCCTACGAGCGAGGTCCTCTAACGGTACATCAGCGTTTGGATAAAAGTAACCTAACCATCGCAGAGACGCTTCTGCTACAGCTTGAAGCTGAGACGGAACCCGGCTACGAAGTCGAAATGCCCCGAATTGACCAGGTTCTCGAAAACTTTGGCATCGTCGATTGGGACAACCTTGGAACTAAGCTTGCCCAGGATAATAAGGTTGTCACCACCTACGAGTATCGCCTCGAACCTTTTCTGTCGGGCAATTATGAAATACCGCCTTTTACTTTTGAATTTTATGA
>CAYSPM010000057.1:0-15293 GCA_964432925.1 uncultured Pirellulales bacterium
TCTTTCTGAGTATCCTCAGTGCGGCCAATAGTGTGTGGTCTTCTATGGCTGCTTGTTTTTTAGCCAATCCCGAATATCATCAAAAAACGGAGTTCTTTTCTGCTCAACGCAAGCAGCAGCATAGAGGTACATCGCAGCCGACCAGCTTTGCCAGTCTTGGCCTTGGGGAGTGCCGTCCTGTGCACGTAGCCATTCGTTGAAGCCAAATTCCACATCTGCTTGCCGAGCAGGCCGGACAAGTTCTGTCAGGGCCAGCAGTTTCCTCTCGGCAAGCTGCTGTTTTCCTGCAGCGACCAAGGATGCTATGTAGAATCCACAAATGAAGGGCCAGATTCCGCCATTATGATACTCACCGGCCTGATTGTATTTCTCGTATCGCGGTATCCAATCGGGATCATCGGGTCTTATGTAAGGGAAGAAACTGGGTGGCAAATCAACTGCCAAATCTTCGTTGGCCTTTAGTGCTCTGCATTCGGTTTCTATCCATGCGATAATCCCCCTTGCTCTTGATAGTGAGGCTATGCCAGAGAGGATTGCTAAGCTGTTGCCCAACAAGTCAAACCTTTCGCTTCTGTATACCTTGTAAGACCAAAGCGCGTAATAGGGTTTGTATCTGAGAACGAGGCCTTCGTGCACGTGTTGTTGCTGCCGCTCTCCTTTGACTGTGAATCGGCCCATCATGTCTCGTAACATCGATGCTCGCTCATGCTGATCGAAGAGGCGAAGATAAGTGTATACGACTGTATTGACAAAAAGGCCATATCCCAAAACCCACTGTTCGTCGCGCCAGTCACTGGTAGGCAGTTGTGCCACCATAACACGGTCCGAGGGGCTCTGATATTGCATCCATTTCATGGCCTTTTGTACGGCTGACTCAAGAAAATCATGTTCGCCTGTCGCCTTGCGGGAAAATCCCACTGCCATAAGAAATAACGGCGTTGTGTCGCTTGCGCCACGGTCCTGGGGATCGTGCACGAGCGAAGGAATGTGTCCAAGCTGGGTCTGGTTTTTAGCTAAAGTCTGGAGGACTTTTCTAAGTGATTCGATAAGCTTCTTGTTGCCGGTCGTGAGTACACCCGCTGCAGAAATCATAAGGTCTCTGGTGTATGGCTCAGGATAAGCCCAACCTGCCGCCCTCGGCAGACCACGATAAGGCCCATGGTTATTGTGAAGTAATACCTGCAAGGCTGCCTTCTTGGCCCGATCGATGAACTCTTTCTGTTTTCTGTCCATCTCTATGAGATTCCCAGCCGCTTCGAAACGATTTCAACAAAGCGCTTAGCTATTACACGATAGTCGAAGTGTTCCACAGCTCTTTTTCTACCTTCTTTTCCCATTTCTTCTCTTAGCGTGGCGTTTTGCATCAGGTCCATCAGGTAGTTGGCAATATCATGTACGCTGGCACGATAATCAACAATCCGAGGTCTTTTGAACACGAACTTATGTCCGGATTCATAGCCGGATTCATCTCCTAAGAAAGCCTCCCTGAGCCTTATTTCCTGTGCCACATCAGCAAGAAATGCAGTTTTACCGTGCACGAGGGTGTCCAACATGCCCATAGCTTTTACACCGATGACCGGTTTTCCGCAGGCATTGGCCTCGATTTGAATCATTCCGAAGCCTTCCAGGCGGCTTGGCGCAGCATAGATGTCACATGCCGCCAATAGATAAGGCATAAAGTTTCTGGAGACTCGACTTGTAGTATAAACAACGTTCTTATCTATTCCCAAATGTGCTGCCAATTGCAGATCGGCAAGATTTTGCTGTTCCGTGCGAGGTTGAGGCCAGACCTTACATACGTACTTCCAGTCAGGTGCTTTTGTGTCATTTATGGCCAAAGCCTGCATAACCTCATGAGCACCCTTGGATGCAGCATCTCCCCCGACGGTAAGGATCATTATCTGATCTGGTGCCACGCCAAGAGCCTCTCGGACAGTGGCAATTTTCGGATCGTTTTTGTCTCGTGGTATGAAGGAGTCCGTATCACAGCCTACATGAAGCACTTCGATGTTCTTTCCGCTGAGACCATCTCGCATATATATTTTCTTGACCCAGTTCGATGTAACGAGAATGAGAGGCAAGGCTTCAAGTATTTCCTGGTAATTTGCCATATATCCATCTGCAACGAGCCAGGGAACAGCGGTAATTCCGTACCTTTGTGGATGAAGGACTAGGTGGGGAGTATGGCCCCAGTACCCAACACCGACAATTACATCGGGCGCGAACCAGCGATAATACCATTCCTTTTCCTGAGCCGATTCAAAATTAGCTGGATGGGCATCGACCCCCATCTCTCGTAGGCCTCTCAAGAGCAGATCTCCCTGAGTCGCCAGGCCTCCGGGCGATGGCGGATAATCGTATAAAACCAACACTTTCATTTTCTCTACTCCTACGCTTTAGTTTTTTTGTGAGCAGCTCCAAAAAGCCAAAAGGTTTCTTCACGTGGGGTAGTCTTAGCCTCAAAGCTATCTGAGTTGAAGCCATATATATCGGTTATGAGCTCATATTTCTTTTGCCAGATTTCATCGGGTAACTTTATATAGATATCTGCATCTTGGACAGGCCGAGGCAAATACTTTTTGTTTCCATCCTCATACGCGAACGTCCATAGTTGTTCGGCATGCAATGTGCTCGTTTCACAAAGGGCTAAGACAGCTTTTGCAGTCTCCTCGTGACGGAGATGCTTTGTGTACTCGCCCCAAACACTGTGTGTAATGACAAGGTCGTACCTGTCGGAAGGTAGCAGATTCATAATTGTATCCTGAACCTCACCTATAGAGAGGGATTTTTGGTCAGGCCCATCATCCATATCGCCCATAGTACCAGTGGCGTTTAACTGCTCAAGTGCTTGGAAAAACTTTTCCTGGCGGTCAGGATCACTTTTTCTGCAAATTGTAATTATTGTCCATTTGGCATCGGGATGAAGCAAAATGGTCCCGCCGGACCAGAGGGTTTCGTCATCAGGGTGAGCTACAATAATAACACAATTGCTAAAATCCGCTATATGCCAGGATTTGCCTGTAGGGCTCATATTTCTCCCTTTCCTGAGGAATAGCTCTCTTTTTTACAAAGGCTTATCGACGTTTATTCTCCTGTTGGTAATTAAACGTGGGCAGAATCATGATTAGGACATCGAAGAATGAATTCGACCAGTTCGTCTAAGTTCGCCGTTGCAAGACATATACATGAGTCAGCAGCACCGTAATATATAAGTATTTTTCCGTTTTTATTCAGCCAGCCGCATGGAAAAACCACATCATCTACGTCACCTTCCCGCTCGTACGAAGCTTTTGGACCGAATATCCACTCATCCGACCTGCGGATGACCTTCGTAGGATCATTTAGGTCTAGTAAGACTAGGCCCAATCTATAGATTGAGCCTGAAGCTGTCGTGCGTACACCGTGATATAATATCAGCCAACCTTCGGTAGTTTCCATAGGAGGAGCGGAAAGTCCTATTTTATTAGCGTCCCACCAGGCACCTCGCCGGGCACGAATGACTTCCAGATGCTCACCCCAGTGCTTTAAATTCGGCGAAAACGAAAGCCAGATGTGTGATTCAATGGTGGGCAACTTCGCAACAGGACGATGGAGCATCGCCCATAAATTGCCGAAACGAATGGGAAAAAGCGCCGCATCCTTATCTTCGGGTGGCATAACCGGACCCAATCGCTGGAATGTCTCGAAGTCCTTGGTTATTGCCAAAGACACCAAAGGGCCGCCGCAGGAAAATGCAGTGTAAGTAATGACCCACTGTCCCATTTCGCCCAGCCAGGTAATCCGTGGGTCCTCAATGCCCCAGAGCTCTTCCGGATTGCTCTCGGGTTCAGGCTTTAGCGTAGGCTGTGGGTCTATTTGCCATTCGTCAACACCGTTGTCACTTCGCGCAACCGTAAGATGTGAAATACCCCTGAAGTCCTCAACGCGAGCGAGCAGAAGTATTTTCCCATCTACTTCGGCGGCAGCAGCGTTAAAAACTGAGTTAGCAGGATAAGGCCAATTCTTCACCGAGAGAATGGGATTACCCGGATGCCTTGTGAATAATTCGTGGCTTAAACTTTTGTCCATGATTGCTCTCTTTTAAAACTTGTCATTAAAAATATCATAGCTGCCCAGTTATCTGGACTATGCCCTTTCTTATTAGCATAACAGCGATGGCGGCCAAGAGAAGACTCGTTATCTTTGACAGAGCCTTTGCGCCCGATTCGCCCAATGCCTTTATCAGAACGGAAGAGAACGCAAAAATCAATCCCGCCAGTAGAATATTGGCAACCACCGATATCAATGTTGGTATTATTCCGTATTGGGATATTATAACCATCGAGGTGGTAAGAACTGCCGGCCCTACAATCAAAGGCGTTCCTATAGGTACCGAGCCCAATTCTTCACTTGGCAGCCGCCGTGTCTTGACCGGATTAGCGATGTCTATGATTGCGATACAGAAAAGTATCGCTCCTCCAGCAACCATAAAATCACCCAACGTAATACCCAGCAGCCTAAATACCGCCTTGCCAAGGAATATAAAGCCGATCGCCAAAATCAGAGCCGTAAGCACCGATTGCACGATGATTCGGTAGCGCTGTTGCTGCGTCGCACCTTCGGTAAGTGAGACGAAAATTGGCAAGACTCCTATAGCATCAACTGCTACGAATATCGGAATGAAAGACAACAATATATTTCCTGCCAGTGCCATTGGGTCTGTTCGTTCCTATTTTGTCTATCGCACACTACCTTTATTCCATCCCTTTTCGGTGCTGGGGTGTAGTCGGCCACCGTGGAGCATATTTACAGTTGGCGGTCTTCCACTACCGGATGAGCTTGGCCCAGTTTTTGGGTTCGGCTCCAACGGCCCTTAAGAATCTCTGTTCGGTTAACCGTTCCAACCTTGAGCGCTCTTGCTTTGTTTTCTTTTGTAAGGGGACCTGTCCACCTGCGTAAGTCTGATGTCCGCCACCTGTCCCGATCCCGTCAACAATAGTCTGTATTATACTATCGGCCCTGCTATTGTGTTCGGATGTTCGAATAGAGATGAACAATCTGTCGCCAAAGTAGCCACTGCACATCACCCAGTCCGTGTCCTCATCGCGTAACAGCAGGTCGGCTACTTCGCCTATCATGTCGGGATTGTCTGTCTGCCCTAATGTTGTAGTTATACACCTTTTGTATACCCTGGCGTTCTGCAGAGCTTCCGCTAACATCTGGAAATACGGTCTTTGTACGCTGCCCCGCTGTATTTCGCCGAGCATCCTCTTATTTGCCAGTGCGAACAGAAACCCAATTGCTTCGATGTCCGCTTTTATTGCCTCTCGCCCAAGGTCCTGTGTGTCAGAGCGTATCGCATAAAGTAAGCCTGTGGCCAGGGCGGCATCGAGCTTTACCTTTATTGCCCTTAGATATTCCAGCAGTATCGTAGCTGTCGCGCCATATACGCTTCGGACATCGGTAAATGGGGCACGTCGTGTCACAGCCCGACAGGGATGATGATCTATGACGATGTCAGGGGTGATTTGTTCCGGCAAGCAATTATTACCGGTACCTGGCTGTGTGTCGACTAATCCGATGGTCGGGAATATTTCAAAGTCTATTTCATCACACGGACGAAGATTCAAATCGAGGTATCGAACGAGTGCTCTATTCTCAGCCCGACCTACAGTACCCCCATGCGTTATTGAGCATTGAGTGTTAGCAAGGGCATTCGCCAACCGACCAAGTGCAACTGCTGAAGCAATTGAGTCGGGGTCCGGGTTATCCTGGATTACGATAAGAAGACGGCTCTTTCCCCTGAGAAGGGCATTGAGCTTTTTAACCTTTGAGAGTGTTTTAAGAGGGACTTTCATTGGCCAGCGTGCAAAATATGAACGGGGATATACGGTTAGTTAACAAGCCATCTTGCTAAATTGCATTTCCTTAAATATCGCATTAACCAGTCATTAGTATGACCCCACTATGGAGTATACCATGGGGCCGGAGTCTATTTGCCCTTTCTAAAGGGCCTGAATAGTCTAAGCAGAACGATATCTCGCCAGTTTTTTTTCAAGGGGAAGATTCCCTTTTCGACGAAGCCAACTTCTTCTATCGAATAGAAAGCATGCGGATTGAATTTATTTATCAACTCCACAACACCGGCAGCTTCTCGACGAGGAACGATAGTAAAAACTACTTTAACCTCACCTCTCGCACCATGACCATCAACACAGGTAACTCCGTAGTTCTCAGACTGGAAGTACTGCACTAGAGGCTGGGCATCCTTTTTTGTGACGACCCTTATCAAAACCACACCCAAAGACAATTTCTCAGCTATGTGAATACCTACGAAGTTGCCCATGGCGAATCCGCCGGCATAAGCGATATAGCAAGCAGGATTGGAAAGGTTTTTCATAATTTGGCCAATGGCAAGAAGCCAGATCAAGATTTCAAAAAAGCCCACAAGAGGTGCCAGATATTTGAATCCCCGTGAAACAAATATGACTCTGACAGTGCCGAGACTGACATCAAGAATTCTTGCAACGAAAATCAGCACCGGCAGGGCAATCCATGTATAGAATCCTGAATTGAAAAGGAGCAGATTATTCATGTTTGCTACGGTCAATTTATCTTTGTAAGAAATTTTCTTATCTGGTTTGACTTGAGGCAATCACTTTTACGGATTCATACAAATCTTGTTTCGAATGTTCTCCAAGTTGCCAAAGCAGATAAGCTCATCATTCAAAAGCACCTTTGCGCTTGCCCCAGGATTCGGTATTGTTTGATCGCCCCTTATTATTGCCAGCACGGTAATATCAAAGCTTCTTAGCTGTGACTCGGCAAGTGTTTTATCAAGCGCTGGACTACCGGCATAAACTGCTACTTTGGAGATACCGTATCCTCCGGTCATGAATAACAACTCTTCAAATGTTACTCGTGCGAAGATTTCCTTTCTTATGATACGCTTTCTGAGGAAATTTGTCAGCTTTCTTGAAAACGTTGCATTCGTAAAGAGTTTGTAAATTATGAACACTGCGATAATGATTATCAACAGGTTGACCCAACGAACCAGGTTTGGTGGTATGATCGGCAGCAGTGGTTTCGATAAGCCGGACTCGATGGCTTGTTGTGGATTTAGTGAATTTGCAAATGTCGCGATCATGATAACGAGTCCAGCATTACCCAGAACCATAAGTATCGATGCGATTCGACGTCTCTGTTTGTTGCCGGTTATAAGCTCGGCTTCTTTAGTGGTAAAGCCGGTACCGGTAAAGCATGACAGCGATTGGAACTTGGCCAGGGACCATTCAAGCCCAGTCAGTTGAAATGCTATAGCTCCTATTCTGACTATCATGAACGAAACAGTAAGTACGATGATGAACAATGCCCAGCTCATATTAAAAGCCCCTTGCTAATTATTCAGAACTTTCTATCTTAGTTCTACAACCACTTTTTTCTTCTAAAATAGAACAACATGATGACCGCGACGGTTGCCATGACTGCCCAAACACATGCGTAGCCCCATCGCCACTTTAACTCCGGCATGTTCTCGAAGTTCATTCCATAGATGCCTGCAACAAAAGTAAGTGGTATGAAAAGCGTTGCAATAATTGTGAGTACTTTCATAACGGCGTTCATTTTATTGCTGATACTCGAAAGGTAGATGTCAAGCATTCCTGATACCATGTCACGGGAGCTTTCTATGGTATCAATTATCTGTATTGTGTGGTCATATACATCCCGCAGGTAGATGCCGGTTGACTCGTCTATAAGCTGCGAGTCAGCCCTTTGCAGCCCGCTTATGACCTCCCGTAGCGGCCAGACCGATTTGCGCAGAAAGATCATTTCTCTTTTGAGTGAGTGGATTTGCTGGGGTGTTTTTTCTCCTGGGTCAGTTACCAGTTGTTCTTCCATAGACTCGATTTTTTCGCCAAGCTTTTCCAGGACTGCAAAGTAGCTGTCCACGATGGCGTCCATCAGGGTATACGCCAGATAGTCGGCTCCCATTTTGCGGATGCGTCCCTTGGCATTTCTGATTCTGTCCCTTATGATTTCGAAAACGTCTCCGACCCGCTCCTGAAAAGAAATCAGAAAATTATTACCCAAAACAAGGCTTACCTGCTCAGCTTCGACCATCTGCTTTTCGTCGTTGTAGCTGAGCATTTTCAGTACGATAAACAAATAATTGTCGAAGTCCTCGAGCTTGGGACGCTGGTCTGTGTTGAGGATATCTTCAAGAATGAGCGGGTGCAGATCGAATTGCTTGCCGAGCTTCTCGATAAGTACAATATCGTGGATGCCATCGATGTTAATCCAGGTAACCGTTTTGGTATCTTTGAACTTGAAGCATTCTTCGATGTTTGCAACTTGTTTTTCTTCGAAATTCTGCTCATCGTAGTCGATGTAAGTAATCCGAACAGCATCTATCTTCTTTTCACCGATGTGTACCAGCGTCCCAGGCGGCATACCAGCCTTTTTCGAGCGCCTTTTGGTGAATCTTGGTTTATACGGATTTAATTTGATTTTGTGTTTCGCTCGCATTGATCACTTTCCTAATCAAGGCTGAACTATTTGTTGAGTCTGATGTTTTCAGATCAAGCGTTTTTAGGTTTGCCGGATTTTCTCAGGATGATGCTCGTTGTGATAAGACCAGCGATAAATCCCATAAGGAATGTCAATAGCAGAAGCAGAGCCCTTGGCATCGTTACCGACATAAAGAGAAACCTTGTCTGAACTGCCTCTGTGTTCTGCAGGAATACGATCAACGCCAAAACTGAAATAATAACTATAAGAATAATCTTGACCTTTTTCATACCTGACCTCATCTTTACTGATTGAGTTTGAATGGTTCTGATTCTATCAGGAGTTATTCGTTCTGTCTTTCTTTTTCAGGTTCGTCTTGTGAGGTTTTATTTTCCTGCTTACTAACCACATGATGGTTTGCTTTTGTAGTTTTACCTTTCAGATTTTTCACGGTTGCAAATGGAAAGCTTATCATTTGGCGCAGCCCACCGATGGATGAGACATTTCGGACTTGACCTGTTACCTCTGCAAAGAGTTCATTCATAACGATCTTTTCTTCGACCTCTCCGGTTTCCTTAACCATGGCTAACCGATGCAGAGAATATAGCCCGATCAAGAATGCCAATGCAAAGAAGAAATCCCACTGTTGCAAATTTAAGGTCAGTAGACTGAATTCACCTCCCGGACTTGTATACTTGAGCGTCCAGGCTAATTCCCGGCCTGCGAAGAAATCTGCGAATTTGCCGCCTAAGATGGGCGCTATTCCAGCAGCGAACGAATTTACAATGGTATTAGTTGCAAGATAAGCAGTGGCTTGTCCCTGTGGTGCCAATTTTAGGCCAATATTGCCCGATGCCAGTGAGACGCCGGCTGAAGCAAGACCCATCACCATGTGAATTACGATAAGTATTGGTATTGTTAAGAAGTATTTCTCAGGCATTGTGGTGAATGTCCAGGCTAAAATCGCTAATATGAACAAGGGTCCACAGATAGCAAGGACGGACTTATTGCTGAAACGGTCCGTGTACCTGCCCCAGATTTTAAGAAATGCAAAGTTCATTACCTGGCTAACTATCGAAAGAGCTATGATAAACGACATACTCAAGCCTAATCTTTTAAGCATATAAACCATAAAGAAAGGCCCGGCCAAATTCACTGCAAAATTCCAAGAGCTCATAAATGCAATGAGCTTTCGGAAGTTCTCATCTTTGAAGGGTTGACCAAGAAGTTTTATAATACCCGTTTTCTCTTCAGGCTTGGGCATACGTTTTTCCGGTGTTCGAGCGAGAAAGTAAAGCCCGAGAGCCCCGGCTGCAAAACCTACAAGGAACAAGACGGAGTACCCTTGTACTTCATAACTGGGCAGCAATTTTTTCCATAGGTCCAAATAAGCCGCGGCGCCTATACTCAGAGCAATCCCAACGCCCGTGGCTATTCTCATGCGTTTCGAGAAGAAAGAGCCAAGCAGGTTCTGAGGTATCAGGTCTCGCATCCAAGAGTTCCAGCTACAGCCTGAAACTGCTCCGAATGCAGATGCAGCTATCATCGATATCAACAACACTGCCAGCCCTATTTTGGCCCCGAACAAAAAAGGAATCAGAGCAATTAGTAGCCAGCACAGTCTGCTCAAACCGGCTGCTACAACAACGATTGCTCGTCTATTGCGTATTTTTTCAACTAGAAATATCGATGGCAATTGAAGAAGTTGAGCTAACGGCCCAATGGCCGCCAGAAGACCAATTACCAGATTAGAAGCGCCGAGTTTTATGGCAAAAGCTACCAGAAAGGCTCCGCCGGTCAGTATCCCCATGGCCTGAGATGCTATCCCGTCCTTAATGACGTAGCCAAGCCCCGACTGAATCTGCTCTTCCGTCAGATGTTCTTCTGTTTTGAGCCACATAACTAAGATCTCCTTTCCTTCAGATATGCAGCCGTGTTTTTCCCACACAGACGAGAAAATATCAGAGTGTTTTTTAACTCTTTATTTTACCAGAGCAGTCTATGCTGCGCTGGGCTGACTATTAAAAAAAGGTTAATCCAAGAAGATTACAACCTGATATTCTTTGCGCCAATGTTTGGGCCTATTGCTAAAAAATCTTGCTCCATTGCCTGCTTTGACGACTCTGCCAGTTGCGCCTGTGGTAGACATAACTTGCTACCAAAGGCAAAACACTGCTAACCTCTGCATAGACCATCTGCTCGTAATCGGTGTCTACTTTACCCCATGAAGATGCTTCCTTGAGCGTAGAGCCCGAACAGGCCCCATCCCTGGCGTCCGCAACGGTAATCTGGACAGCGTATTTGTGCATTGGGACAGGCTTTCCCAGGACTTCTGCGCAAACAACCGTATCTTGCGCAAAGTTCTTGGGTACTCCGCCACCTATGATAAATAAACCAGAAACCGGAGACTTGATTTTTATCTCTGTCAGTTCTCTGAAATCCTTAACACAGTCTATACTGACATGATTTTCCATGTTCTCGACCTGATGCTTTACTAAGCCAAATCCTGCGCTTGAATCTGAAAAAGCAGGGCAAAAAATCGGTACATCGTTTTCATACGCCACCTGCACCAACGAGTCCTTTTTCTTAGCGTTATCAACGAGATATTTGCCCATTTCTCTTACAAACTGACGTGATGAATACGGCCTTTTGTCAAGTGAATCTGCAATCTCTCGAATTGTATTGTCGCAGATCTGTAATTGCTCTTCATCGATAAAGGTGTCATATATTCGATCGATGTACAACTGCCTTAATGTTTTATCATCTACATAGGGACTGCCCTTATAATGTCTGAAACCCAGCGCCTCAAAGAAATCCATATCAACGATCGTAGCTCCGGTGGCGACAACAACGTCCACCATGTTGCACTTAACCATATCTGCATATATCTGCATACATCCTGCTGCACTTGTACTGCCTGCTATACAAAGAATAATTGTGCAATCCTCGTCGTTTATCATCGTGTTGAGGATATCTGCGGCTCTGGCAGTGTCCCTGGCGGTGAAAGACATGTCTTTCATCCCTTCGATAATTGCCGTGGAGTCGAACGATTTTATGTCAATATGCTCAACGGGTTCTTTCAGAAAGTCGTTCTTTTGCATACTTAGCCTCTGAACTTATAGCTCAACAGCTTATATATAAGTTTTGCCGCGAGAAAATCAGGGGCCTTATTATTTTCATTTGGGCAAAGCTCTACAACGTCAAAGCCTACAACGTCTCTTTGCTCAAAGACTGCTCTGAGCAAGCCGAGAGCCTCATACCACAGTAGCCCGCCAGGCTCGGGCGTTCCTGTCGAAGGCATTATAGAGGGGTCAAAAACATCCAGATCGATAGTAACGTAAACCTTTTTCGACAGTTTGTCGACGACTCTTCTTATCCAGTTCGTTTGACCGCAAACATCCTTGGCGAAAAAGATTTTTGCAGGCTCAAGATATCTTTTCTCAGAAGCGTCCATACTTCTTATACCTACCTGAATAACAGGACACAATTCTCTAACCCTTGCCATCACGCAGGCATGATTGTATTTTGAGCCGTTGTACTCGTCCCTCAAATCGGCGTGGGCATCGAGCTGTAGGACCGTTATTGTCTGATTCTTTTCAGTCTGTGCCCTTATAGCACCGATGCTGACCGAATGTTCTCCGCCGAGAACTACCGTGAATTTAGCTTTGTCAAGATAGTGCCGGACTTTCTGCTGAACCGCTTTAATCATATCTTGCGGTGACGGCTCGAATTGTACTGCTTTATCTGTATATATGCCTTTCTTATAGACCTCGCTGTCGGTCTCAATATCGTAAAGCTCTAAATTTGCTGAAGCTGCTATCATTGCAGCCGGGCCTTTATCCGCACCTTTGATCCATGTACTCGTCTGGTCATAAGGCACAGGTATTATAACGATTTGTGCCCTATCAAGGTGTGAATACTCCTTCGGTATATCTGCAAAATTGGCTGCGTTTGTCATAATGGAGGTGTTCCCGACAGCATCTCAAAGCAACAAGCTCAGCGGCGCTAAGGATTGATCACCTGGAACGAGGCATGGTTTCATCGAACAAGAACATAGCAATCGCCACTGTTGTTGTCCAAAGTTCTTTCTGTCCTCTGGCAGCTTGAGTAATGTTTGACGTTCTGATTATCATGCCGCTGGATTTATAGACCTGCTCCTTTTCGGACCAGGCTTTGTTGGGATCGACTTCCAGACCCAGAGTCGTTCCCAGCATCCCTGCTGCTAAGTCTTCAGCCAGATCTGCCGCCTCTCGTTGATTCATTCCATGACTATGTACTTCGCTTAAATAGCCCCATTTATTGCCATCTTTGGGGACTGCGATTCCAACCGAGGATGCGACTAATCTGCCGTACTCATTCGTGTCGGCTCGTGCCATTACGCAGTAACATATTTCTCCAGGGGTCAATTGTTGCAGTCCTTTTTCTCTGCTGATTACTTTGCATCCAGGCGGTAAAATTGAGGACACTTGAACCAGATTCTGCTGGGCGACACCCGCTTTCCTCAGCGCTTCTTCGAAGGATTTCAGTTGGTACTTGTGATGGCCAACACCTTTTGTAAGAAATACCTTGGTTGGAACAAAACTGTCCATCTCCATCTCCACCAAAACGATGTGATTAACAGTATCCGGCCTTGCTTAGGCCCCACGAGCGGATTATATATGCTAGAATATGGTTGACAACAGAAATTCTCAGAAACGCAGATACTTTTTCGCTTTCTGAAGTCTTAATCCTACCTTCCCGATATCTTCAATACGCCGTATCAGATTCTTCTTTCGCTGTTGTAGAATCCGCTTGACCGTAATAGGTCCCAGGCCGGGCACCCGCAGGAGCAGCAATCTCGGTGCACGTTTTACCTCTGCCGGGAAGAACTCAGGATGTTGCATAGCCCAGGCTTCTTTCGGGTCGACAGCGAGTGACAAGTTGTTATTATTCTCAAAGATGATGTCAGATTCTTTGAAGCCATACTTGCGGAAAAGGAAGTCAACCTGATAAAGGCGGTGCTCGCGCACAAAGATGTCTGTTAGACCGTTCTGCCTGATTTGTTCACCAGCTATGGATTCATCACCCAGTCCCTTTTGATAGGCACTGAAGTAAATCCTGTGAATTTTCAATCTTTCATATAGTCCCCACATATAGTTAACAATCTCTCGATCTTGTTCACCTGCTGCGCCCACGACAAATTGCGTTGTCTGTTTGATCCTTTCATATCTGGTCCCACGCGCGGTCAATCTGCTGATCAGCTTTATAGGCTCAATTATGTCACGAATATACTTCTTCTTGCACGAGAGTTCCGCTAGATTCTTTTCTCCTGGTACTTCGATGTTCAGTGATACCGCGTCACTAAGTGAAATAGCGTCTTCTATCGCCGCATCACTTGCGCCAGGAATGATCTTTAGGTGAATGTATCCTTGATATCCATATTTTCTTCGCAGAATTCTGGCTGTTGCATTGAGTCGATCCATCGTCGCATCAGGTGATCTGAGCAAACCTGAGCTTAAGAATAATCCAAAGACTTCTCGTCGATTGTAATAATCCAGAAATGCTCTTGTGGTTTCTTCTGGAGTCAGGGTGCACCTGCGCAGGTCCTGTTGTTCTCTCAGTGGGCAGTATTTGCAATCGTTGCTACACACATTTGATATTAACGTTTTGAATAATATGCTTTTGCCCCCATTTGGCAGAGTTACCGGATATTTCCATTGGTTCTGACTGCTTCGTCTACGTCTCTGATCTTTGTCGGAACCACAGGCGCAAGCCAAATCGTATTGAGAATCGGTACTAAGTATCCGAAGTTTCTCATGGGTATCAGGTTTGCAGATAAGCCCGACCATGACTGCTCTATTTCTTAGCGCCTTTGGGTTGTACTTGCAGGTCAATTGAAGGCGCAGCTCAGAGAACTGCATTTATGCTATACAATAGTCCTTACCATCCAGGTTCTATTGCTGTTGTTGATTTCCTTGCTGCTCAGCCCTTTTTACCACAAAGAAGTAAACTATTGGGCCTACGAAGTATATCCCAAAGGAAACCAAAATTGCAATAGCCCATATTAGCTTGTCATATTCACCATTCTTTGTGAGTTGGTGGGGGAATTTCGACGGTGGTCGCTTCAGACAGTCGATCAACATAACGATCGAGAAGATCACTCCTGCAACCGTCAATAGCCATACGAACGCCCCTGCTGCGAAAACGGGCCTTATCGGCCACCAAGGAAATCTACATAGTGATTCCATCATTTTGTAGCATCCTGAAATAACCTTTACTGCTTTGCACAATGATAGCCTGTATAGCTTGCAAGCTATCACAAGTTGGCATCAATCAGCCGAATATCGTAGTGTATTCTACTGTCTGACTTGAGGATTAAAAAGCTTAAAATCCATGCATTTAATCTGTGAAAGTCATCGCCAGTAGTCCTGCTAATGCGTTGATGAGTAGATGCGTTTTCTCATTTACTCGCCCACTGATCTACTCATTTACTCAACCACTTCCTGACTATCCATTTGGATTCTTGCGTACTCTCGGTGTCAGGCACTTCAGACGCAGAATGACTGTGACGGATGGTGTTTAATGAACCGCGAAAAAACAACCGGGGCACATGCTTTCAATTGGCATGAGCCCCGGATTTGTACTATCACTTTATCAACTATAAGATAAAGTATGTCCTATAGCTGTGCCGTAATCAACCGCGTAGTTAATCATTAGCCTATTCTTCGGCTAGAGCATTCGGATCGCTTGGCTCGTTCGCCTCCGGAGGCGTTGGCAGGTACAACCTGATGTCATCAAAGTAAAGCTTGCCTGTTCCACCTTGTCCA
>CAYSPM010000058.1:0-15202 GCA_964432925.1 uncultured Pirellulales bacterium
CCGCCGAACAGTGCAAAAAGATTCTTGCTTCTATCGCACGATTCAATAAGTGCGTGATAATCCTGACCGGCGGTGAGCCAATGGAACGGTCCGATATTTACGAACTTATCAAATATGGTAGAGGTCTCGGTCTGCGGATGGTGATGGCTACCTGCGGATACCTGATCGATAAAGACTCCATCGCAAAGCTAACAGAAGCTGGCATACTTGCTTTATCCTTTTCGCTGGATGGCTCGTCAGCAGAAACACACGACAAATTCAGGCAGGCAAATGGCGCTTTTGACGCCGTGATTCGTGCAACCGACATCGCCCAGTCAGCAGGCATGCGCTTTCAAATAAATTCCACAATCTGCAAAATCAATATCGACGAAGTAACCGGCATAATTGAATTGGCCAAAAGACTGGGGGCCTACTGCTTCGATGCCTTTATTTTGGTACCGACCGGCAGGGGTAAGGAAATAGCCGATGAGATTCTCGACCCAATACAGTATGAGGTCCTGCTCAATGAGCTGCTTCGTTTGAAGCTCGAATCAACGATCGAAGTGCGGGTGACCTGTGGGCCGCAGTTTGCGCGGATATGCGAACAGGCAAGAGCAAAAAAACTGCTCGGCAAAGTCAGTGGCTGTATGGGCGGCAGAGGCTTCGGCTTTATCAGCTATCGTGGCGACGTCCAAACCTGTGGGTTCCTTGACATATCGGCAGGTAATTTAATTGAAAATGGATTTGACTTTGAAAAGATATGGCTGGAGTCTGAATTTCTAAAGGAAATTCGCGATGTATCTTTGTACAAGGGATTTTGTGGCGCGTGTGAGTATCTTGGTTTGTGTGGAGGCTGCAGAGCAAGGGCCTATGCACTCAGTGGTGATTATTTAGCTTCGGACCCTGTCTGTATTTATCGAGACAAAGGAGATAAAGACTGAGTATCCGTTTAACTTCATTTCAAAAACAACTCTGCAATGCGCTTCAAAGTGGCTTGCCAATATGCCGGCGGCCGTTCGCCGAGATAGCAAAGACCTTGGATAGCAATGAAAGCCAGGTCTTGAAGCAGGCAAGCGAACTGAGCAGGCTCGGCGTTATTCGGCGCATTTCTGCTATTGTAAATTATTATGCGCTGGGCATAACAAGCACACTGGTTGCTGCACATGTGCCACAGAAGAATATCAAGGAGGTAGTCGCAGCAATCAACGCTCTAAAAGGTGTTTCGCACAATTATTTGCGGAACAATTACTACAATTTATGGTTCACGCTGCAAGCTGAGACGTCCGAGCAGATTGGGGTCACGCTACTGAGCCTGTCGGGACAACTCGGCATTGATTTTCACAATCTGCCGGTTAAGCAAGTTTTCAAACTTGATGTTCGTTTCGATGCTGAAAGCCAAGGACAGGCATTGCTTCGGGATGTCAGTGAGGCTCCGCAGGATGGGAATGTTCGGCTAAATAAAAATCAAAAATTAGTTCTTTCGAAATTGCAGGATGATTTAGCTCTGGTCGCCAAGCCATTTGAGTTTATACGCAGTGACATTCTGAACGAAGAAGGTGTTTTGAAGATCATAACCGACCTTGTGGATAAAGGTGTTATTCGGCGAATCGCTGGCGTGGTGGACCATCGCAAGTTGGGTTTTACTGCGAACGTACTATTCGCATGTAAAGTGCCACAGGACAGAGTCGTAGTAACTGGCAAGAGACTCGCTAACCTTTCAGCAGTAAGTCATTGTTACGAAAGGCAAACATTCGAAGGCTGGCCGTATAATCTATTTGCAATGATGCATGGCCGCAGTATGGGCGACATACAACGGGTCATAGCGAAATTCACCAAAGCCGAGGCAGTAGAATCATTCCTACTTCTACCGACGGTGACCGAACTCAAGAAGCAACCTGTAAAGCACCAGTTCTATTAACAAGGTTCCTTCAAAGCGGCGCAAAAAAAAGAGGCAGGTCGAATGACCTGCCTCGATTGCTTCAAAATCAAACATACCGTACGTTCGTTTGAAAAGACGATTAATATACACACTCCTCTGACTCTGAAAACAGCACAAATGACATATCCTCGCTACCGTCGGTCTGGTCGAGCAACTGCTGCCAAGTCCATTCACTCTGCTGATCCCGGTATCCCGACACCGCACCGTTACCGAAGTTATGTGGATGATTCGTCCAGCCCCACGGATATTCAATGGCTGTTGACTCGTCGTAGACTGCAACCACGCTGAACCAATAGACCTCATCGACATCCTCCTGGCAGAACCAGTCTTCTTCAGGAAGTCGCACTGAATAACGGAACACCGGTTCATGGGCCAGATCGGTGCCGCTGGACAACGGGTACTTGTCATAGCCAACCATTACCTCGTCATAATCATAGGCCTTGTACTCCCATATCTTTTGGCCTGGATGACTAAGGGTACTGATTGGATAAGGCTCGTCCGTCCAAATCGACAGTAGGAAGTAGTCCGGCTTTGTCGGACTTGGTTGCTGCTGACACTGACAGGCTTCGAACTCATAGTCAATATAGCTGCCCCACCATGCCACTGCCGTTATCGGATCACGCTGCTCACAGAGCCAATCGTCCGCCACAAGACGACTGATTTGCAGCTCCTTCGTTGCCTGTCCTGTGCCAACTGCGAACGCCAGGTCGATTCGCGCACCAGTTCGCGGGTTTTTCAGTGTACCCCAATTATTTGGTGCCGGTTGGCTACCTTGGGCCCAGACGGCGATATCATTCCACGCTAAGCTTGAGCGCGTTGACTTCCAGCCAAACCGCACCCGCCCCGTCGATTGTGTTTCTGGCTTAACTTGAACAGCCAGCCAATATATTACCTGTTTTCCCGGAGACCCCTGCTGATTAAACGCAACGCCTGAGTCTATGTTGAAGTCGTACTGCCAGCAAGTCTTATCAACAACGGATTGGTAGTATTGAGGCACAGTGCATGGCACCATCCACCTTGAGTATAGATAGTCCTCATACTCGCTTACTGTAAACTGTCCCTTTTTGAAATCTTTGCGCCATAATAGACTTCCAGGCGTACTATAACCTGTCGTGCTTTCGCTGGCAGGAATATCTTCATAAATGCTCAGCGTAAATGTCACAGATTCCGGATCGCCATCCGGCATCACATCACTATACCATGCACCCCAAACCCGTATATTCGTTAGCGGACCGGTCGTCGTGCAAGGGAAATCATCCGCGAGAATCTGAGTCGGCCATGTGTCACTTGTGTTAGTCTTTGTGGCATCAACGTCAATAGCCAGAGAGGATAGATGTGCTTCTTGGACGTACTTAAACACCTGTTCCGTAGTACTTACATTTATGCCCAAGGATTCCTCATCCTCGTAATGTGACCATTGTCGTAATCCAGTAAATGGTTGTTCATATTTCAAGTAATCTGGATCTGTGTCAAGCTCAAAGGCCATGTCATAACATTGAGGCTCTCCACATAGCGCGCTGTCCTTGATAGGAGTTATCGTAAGGGGATCAAGCACCTTGCCTGGGCTTATCGTACCATCTAAGCTGAAGGTAACTGCACAATCCATCCAGGGCTGTGGTCGAGTCTTCCATCCCCAAACGTAGCTACTAGGAGCATCGCCACTGTAGATCGCGGAAATACTAATCCAGAATATATCCCCATCATTTGGATCCTGCCAGAAATACTCCTCAGGGTCGAGCTGGACATAGTATTCGAAGCAGGTATCCGAAGGTCTCTGTGGGAATTGATCACTTCCTACCTTCTGCTCGTTCACCGTATCAGCGGCCACCTCGACCTGCCATAACAGCGTGTTTGGCCGACTGAACGAGGTATCACCTTCCAGATCGGCAGGCGTATTTGACCAGAACGCGATTTGCCAGGCTACCGGCTGATCCTGCGGCGGCTCAGCACCATCCCAGCTTTGATACGAACCCCACCAGTGGATTGAGGATATTGGAATATTGCCCAGACACCGGAAATCATCAGCAACTACTCGGCCAGTAACATTACTAATGCTAAGAGCGTTTTTTAATATGGTTTTGAGTATCTCAAGATCGCCAGAGCCACTCCAGTAATCCTCATTTGGCGAATTGATAAAGAAGATCAATTCGCCTGCATCGACTGCCTTGGTTACAAGACACGGATAACCATCACCATTTTCAACGATAGTCTTGGCAGTAGAATCAGTAATACGCGCCATATAGTAAGAAGCGTTGTCGTTAGCGAAGTTATATGTTGACGGAAGTCCTGATGCAAGTGAATCAGTTGAACTGACCACCTTAATGTCTGGCGAACCTGACACTTTTCGCCAGGAACGAACAGCTGTGTTTATTTTAATGAAGTTGTTATTCAGGCCCTGTGCAAATGAGATGTAATTCGTCCCACCTAAAAGAATCAGCTTGGCACCTGTCTCGATGTGGTCTGCAAGATGATCCATATCAGCCTCATCGGCCTGACCTCCATCCATGCCGAGAATTACCGTAGTGTATGGTGAGAAGTCAATACTTGAGAGGTTATCGGTTGAGACAAAGTCATAAGAGTGACCAAACGAGTCAAGGGCAGCAAGGACAGAACCGGAAATGCCCATTCTTGTCTCGATTACCAACGTCTGATTACCTGATGCAAGCTTTGTCGCCCGGATCCGCTTGGCATAGACCCCGGCCCCTGCTGAACTCGTTCCATCCAAGTCAGAGACCTCAGCCGATACTTTCTCTGCGGTCTTTTTCACGGCGGAAGATGAAATGGAGGGGGCAGTATCAGTTTCATCAATATCATCGAATATGGAAGCCTCATTGTCACTGTCCCAGCCCACCGCATCTCCGGGGTCGCGAAGCTCAACAACCTTTGCCTGGGCATTAGACATCATAGAAGCCGCTGAAGTTACAGATATCTGCACAACGCTTGGCTTGCAACGTTCGACAGTATCCACGTAAACGTGTTCGAACCCACGGAAGGCAATACCACCACTGGTGTAAGTATCACTAGACGCCGTAACTGTATTGAGCAATGTCGTTCCGTCGCTGTCGTAAAGATTCCCTACGATATCGCCGCCGATGCCCCATTCTACCTCCAAACGGTACCACTTGTTGGATGCCCAGTACTGAGAAACGGATCCAATTGTATTATAGCTGTATCCCACGTTCTTCTGAATCAAGAACGTGTTGCTATTCGCTGCGGCAATGATGCAATACGTTCCGCCGGCTGTAGCACCAAAGCCACAATAGGCCCTGCCCAAAGTCTCATCATCCAACAGCTTGACCCAGTAGGAAATCGTATCTCCCTGAGCAACTTGTACATCTGGATCGTCACGATATATCCACTTAGCGGCAGTGCCCGGATTTGAATCCTCCAGACCGTACGCACCATCATGAGCTGCAGCGGCGGTGACAGAATGTGTATCGCCTGAAGGCACCGAATATTCCGCAATGTCGCCATCCTCGAAATTTTCAATAACAACGCATGCACCGCCGGCATAAGAGAAGTAGGACGGCTCGTCCCAGCCACAGAACACCGGCGTCTCACTTCGCGGATCAATCTCGATAGGTGGCTGAGACCACTTAATGTGCTCGACAGTCGGTTCAGGTTCATACCCGATTGTCACAGAGTAATCCTCGACTTCACCATCTGGTGCTGAGCCATAATAGTTCAATCCACCAGCCGTGCTGAAACGGAACCGTGCAAAGGTCGTGATGCCTAACGTGGCTGTGCTCGGTACAGAAAAACTAAGTGAGTTCAATCCTGCCGATAAAAGCTGCGATGAAAAAATCTTGTCGCCTGCATCAATCCACTTGCCGTTGCCATCGAAATCGACCCAAGCATCCAGGCGTCCTGTCTTACTGGCCGATATCTTGACGTTCGCCGTCTGTCCAGGTACCAACTGCGACGTGAATGTAACGCCATCTTCGTCGTCATTGCCATCGTTGTCATCGCCTGTTGCCGTGGCGTTCGGCTGACCATCAAGATCAACATCAACGCCGGCGCCCAAATACATTTGAGGCGAAGAAGGCACCAGATGTCGGGCGCCGTTAGCCGACAGCGTCGTAAGATAAGGTGCTTGTGGAGCATCGCCAAAATCAAAATCCTCAACCTGTACAGCCTCGCAACTGATGCTCAACTTGCCTACACCGGTCTCGCTGCCGTAGCCACCAATCTCGATCAGGTAATGCTTTCCCGTAGTCGCATTAAACGTAATCTCCGACTGCCAACCACAAAAGTCATCATTGCACTCGATCAGATCACTCTGGCTCGGGTAGCATCCACAACCATCGTAGACCGCGAGCATGGTATCATAACTGCTGCCGCACAGACTTACCGTGGCCTCGCCGGTGCACGTAGCGGTATAGCAGTACCAAATATTCGGGGCGTGTGTGCAGTGACCAGGGCCATCGAACGTGGCAAGCGTAGTGTCAAACGGCCGGTTAGTTGTGTTACCTATCGGCGTTGCGTCATCACAGTCGTCGTTTGGTAGACCTTGCGTTTCGCAACTGATGTTCAAAACGCCCTGCCCATTTTCACTGCCATATCCGCCAATCTCGATTAGATAGTGGCTGCCGGCAGTCGCAGTGAACGTAATCTCCGATTGCCAGCCACAGTAGTCATCGTTGCACTCGATCAGATCGCCCTGGCTCGGGTAGCATCCACAACCATCGTAGACTGCGAGCATGGTGTCATAGCTACTGCCACACAGACTTACCGTGGCCTCGCCGGTGCACGTAGCGGTATAGCAGTACCAAATATTCGGGGCGTGTGTGCAGTGACCAGGGCCATCGAACGTGGCAAGCGTAGTGTCAAACGGCCGGTTAGTTGTGTTACCTATCGGCGTTGCGTCATCACAGTCGTCGTTTGGTAGACCTTGCGTTTCGCAACTGATGTTCAAAACGCCCTGCCCATTTTCACTGCCATATCCGCCAATCTCGATTAGATAGTGGCTGCCGGCAGTCGCAGTGAACGTAATCTCCGATTGCCAGCCACAGTAGTCATCGTTGCACTCGATCAGATCGCCCTGGCTCGGGTAGCATCCACAACCATCGTAGACTGCGAGCATGGTGTCATAGCTACTGCCACAGAGGCTGACTGTGACGTTGCCCGTACACGAAGGAGTATAACAATACCAGATATTTGGAGCGTGAGTGCAGTGGCCAGGCCCGTCGAATGTCGCAGTCGTTGTGTCAAACGACATATCCGTTACCTCACCTATCGACTTAGCATCATCGCAGTCGTCGTTATCAGCCTGCTGTGCTTCGCAATTAATACTTAACTTACCTTGGCCAGTTTCGTTACCGTAACCTCCAATTTCAATCAAGTAATGCTTTCCTTCAGTTGCAGAAAACGTAATCTCCGATTGCCAACCGCAATAGTCGTCGTTGCACTCGATCATGTCGCCTTCGCTCGGGTAGCATCCGCAACCATCGTAGACCGCGAGCATAGTGTCATAACTGCTACCGCATAGGCTGACTGTTACATCACCTGTGCAAGTGGCAGTGTAACAATACCATATATTCGGTGCATGAGTACAGTGACCAGGCCCATCGAAAGTCGCGCCAGTGGTATCAAATGCCTTATTCGTCACATTACCGATCGGCTCTGCGTCTGCACAGTCGTCATTCGATACTGACGGGCCCTCTTCGCTTGTAAGCATAAATGACATATCCATAAGGCGATACTGCAAGGGGTGGCCAGCCGAAAAATGCATTGTCCACCATTCCTCTGGAATGCCCGATCCATAACCCCTCACACCACATCCATTAGATTGCTGCATCCATTGTCGATTCTTCCAACCAAATTCACCGTTAATCGTACTTACTTCACGAACGAGCAGCCAGTAGATTACTGGCTCACTGACAGAACCTTGCTGTGTAAACGCCTCTTCAGGATCGATATCAATATCTAATTGCCAGACCTCTGTATCATCATCAGAAATCAGGCTACCACTGGTATGACCAACCCAATACGCGCCTTCTGGAATAATGTAGTATAAAGATTCAGTGAACTCCCCAGATCCAAAACTCTTTGTCCATAGTACATCTGGTTCAGGTTGGGCAATAGAGTTATCCGGATCAGAACCACTTGATCCCACTGGATCGTTATGGTGGATGCTCAAAGTAACATTATTGATCTGGCCTTTTATATCATCCCTCCAGGAGCCCCACAATCGTATGCCCGTTACCAACCCGGTTGCCGTGCACACGAAATCGTCTCCTATTGTAACATCTTCAATAAGACTGGTATCAACTCCGTATCGCGTAGAATCCGGCAACTGTACCCACTTGGCGTTGGACGACAATTGAGCAATTTCTACCTCATAATCCTCCACCTCGCCGTCGGGTGCCTCTCCGGTAGGATCCAGTCCACCAACAGTACTGATTCTGAACCGGGCAAAAGACTGTCCGACTTTAGCGTTACCTGGCACGTTAACAGCTATCGTGTGGAGCCCATCGGATAAAAAGTCGCTGATGATTTTTTCGCCGGTCTCCCAGGCCTGATCGTCATCAAAGTCAATCCACGCGTCAACATCTCCTCCACCGCCATTTACATCGACGGTAATAAGTATCTCCTGACCCCGGACCAATGGAGGAATGTTTACTCCATTTTCATCGTCGTTGCCGTCGTCATCGTCACCGAGGGCAAGGTCGGGCTGGCCATCAGCCTCGGCATCCGGTTGGTCTGCGGAATCGCCGAGCCATGGACCGCCGATAACGTGCCTCGCACCGTTGTTGGATAGGAGCGTTGGATATTCTAGTTTGAATTCACTGTCCGGCGCATCACCAAAGTCTAATTCCTCTGGTTCCGTGGAAACACAGCGATGGTTTATTGTGCCATTGACAATTGAAGCATTAGAGCCACAGACTTCCACAGAAACCCATTCTGCATTGTAATAAATCTCGAAATGTTCCTCAACATGCGTAGGGTCGGGGTTTGGTGGGATAGATATGTTCGCAAAGGCCCACCGCTGGATGTATTCGTCCTCTGTTTCAGAGTCGGGAACATCACTTGGCAGTGGGGGGTGATCTTTACCAAGCTGTGACCACTCAGGTGTGGCCCAATTATATGCCACTTTTACTACAGGTGGATAGCTTGGATTCAGATATGTTACATCGAAAGATATATCAATTACTGTCTTACGATTTGAGTTATACGGAGCATTGTAGAACCACTGAGTCCACCAATTAGAAATTGGATAATAAAACCATCGACCATCATCCTTATAGCCAGTTCCTTCACCACCAATAAATGTATTATCAGTACCGACTTTTATGTTGAAGTTATCAACTAAACTTACTGCATGGCTCGGGGAAATGACCACTGCGATAAATCCAATTAATACAAACAGCCAGTTAAAATTTAATTTTACACGTCTCATGACGATGTCCTCCAAAAAAAGTTTTCCTTTCGGCAAGAATGCCCACCGTTAATAGGTTATCTTGCAGTGGCGGGCATAGACAGGCTACGCGCCGCTCGCTTACTCAGCGCAATCGGCGCACAAAATCTTCTTCTCCAGCAAAAAAGTTAAAAAAAATAGAAAAAAACATAGCTTTCACTCCTCACTAATTCTCCTACACAGTTGATTTAGAAGTATAACACCACTCCTAGCTAAAATCAAGCTAAAATTATAGGACGTAAATTGGAGCAAATTGGGGCATTTGCTAACTAACAGACCTGAAAACGGCGTTTGGACAACCAAAATGCAAACGGGCAGCTATAGTAACGTCTCAGTCTTGCCGTTTGTACGCCTCGTTAGGGTCATAGACCTTTTCTGCTATAAACTCCAAATTTGTGCTGGTTCCCTTTTTTAGCGCCCGATAGAAGCACGACCGGTAACCTACATGACATTGGCCAGTATCAACAATCACTTTCAAAACGAGGCAGTCCTGGTCGCAGTCAACAAGTATCTGTTGTACCTTTTGGACGTGACCGCTCTGCTCCCCCTTCCTCCATACTTTTTGTCGGGACCTGCTAAAGTATGTTGCGTAACCGGTCTTGATTGTAAGATCTAAAGCCTGACGGTCCATATAAGCAACCATCAAAATTTGACCAGTCTTTGCGTCCTGAGCTATGGCCGGTATCAGACCGCTATCATCGAACCTCGGGGTGAACTCAAAAGCCTCTTCGATCTGTTTTGTAGCCACCTATTTGGCCTCCTAAATTGCCTATTTAGTGGGTGTCCAGAATTTAGTGATTTGCTGCTTCGGGTATAAAGATATACGCATCCTTGACCAAAAACTATAAGACATTTTGGGCAATGTAAAATTTCCACATTCGTTGGGGCAATTACCCAATTAGCTGTATCTTGCCAGAAATAGTATTACCAAGTATCATTTACGAAAACAAGCTATTTGAGGAAATAGAAATTGCCGGACGTCCCAAGGTCAAAAAAACTCAAGCACGTCTCAATTGTGATCCGCACCTCCGTTGCAGTGGTTGCACTTGTCTGGGTATTTCGTGGCCAGGACTGGAACCAATTGGTCGCTACCTTTGCTAACCTCAATCCATGGTATTTCATTCTTGCATTGGGTGTATTTACTGTAACCCAAATCCTAATAGGTCTGCGATGGTGGTTATTGATGAGGGCACAACGCATATACGTTGGTTTCTGGGCCGTTGTTCGATTGCATTTTCTGGGTCTTTTTTATAATAACTTTATGCCCGGTTCGGTGGGGGGAGACTTTCTAAAAGCCTGGTACGTAACCAAGCATACCGAGAAAAAGCTGCAGGGCGCATTAAGCGTATTCGTGGACAGACTAATTGGATTGCTCATCATGCTGGCAATGGCGATTTTGGGCTACTTACTTTTCATGCGGGGCAAAGCTGGCGCGTTGAGTTCACAGCCCAGCAACAGCTTATTTGAGTCTGTTTTCGCGTACAGGTGGGTTTTAATATGGCTTTTTGTCGGCATAGGGGTGGTCATCGGTGCTTTTTCTTTTAACAGGAAAGGCCGGCGAATGATGGATAAACTCTGGGCGCAGGTTAGCTCACATGGCGTCATAGCCATTCGGAAGGTTAGAGAATCCATAGGCATCTACTGCAGCAAACCGCTAACAGTCCTTACGGCGTTTGCATTAACGATTCTGATTCAGAGCACAGTAATTACAGCGTTTTGGCTTCTTGGGCAGAATCTTAAAATGGCGGCTGACGCACAGCATTATTTTGTTTTCTTCCCTTTGACGTGGGTGGCAGCAGCACTGCCTGTGAGTATAGCTGGTATGGGCATTCTCGAAGGGGGGCTTAGGGAGCTTTTTACCCGGTTTACCGACACCGGCGCCGAGCAAGTGGTAGCATTAGCCCTGTGTCAGCGTTTCATCTGGATGCTTGCTTCTTTGCCTGGAGCAGTTATCCATTTGTGCGGGGCACATTTACCGAAAGACTTTTCTATTGACGGTGATGAGCTTATAAATTAACCTATGGTGTTTTCGACCGAGAGCTGTTTTATCAGCCATACTCAAGAAAACGTGTATCGGCCAGTCATTAACGAAAAACTATCGTAGAAAATATGGGCGTTACGAGGCGCTTCAAAAGCTACTTCTTGCGGGGATTGGCAGTACTATTGCCGACCATCTTGACGCTCTGGATATTCATCGGGCTCTATAGGTTCATCCAAGATAATATAAGCATCCACATAAACCGCGGCCTGGTAAGGCTAATAATGTTCGTCCAGAGCGAAGGGGGGATTTCCAAAGAAGAGCTGATTGATATTTTTGTGGAGGGAACAGCAGGTTCGACGGTGGGTTTCCTATTAGCAGTGGTCGCCGTATTCCTGGTGGGTGCTCTTCTGGCCAGTGTCGTGGGCAGAGCGGTTTGGCACTTCATTGAAGAGTTCATAACGAACACGCCATTTCTAAGACGCGTCTACCCATACGTAAAACAAGTAACTGACTTTGTGCTCACGCCGGAAGAACAGGAAAAGATGTTCTCGCGGGTGGTTGCTCTTGAATATCCTCGAAAGGGAATATGGTCGATAGGTCTGGTTACTGGTTCAGGTCTCAGGAAAGTAGCAGAGAATGCAGAAAAGGATTTTCTTACTGTTCTGATACCCAACTCGCCAACACCGGTTACCGGCTACGTAATAATGGTACCGAAAGAACAGACTATAGCCTTGGATATGACGATAGAAGAGGCGTTCAGATTCGCAATCAGCGCAGGGGTCGTGGCACCAGATAGCCAGCGAGTACCTAACCTGCCGAAAGCTCTTGCTGAAAATGAAGAAAGTTAAGCATTTGTTTTTACAGAATAGTTAAGGAGGCCGGTTTTGCTTTTTACAATTACTGGCAAACATGTTGAGATAACGGAAGCTATTAAAATACATGCAGAGGAGAAGACTTCAAAGCTTCCCAGATATTACAATGGCATCAATCAGGTTGAAGTTGTTGTCGACCGCAGTCAGGGCTCCAACTTCAGCGTGGAGATAATTGCAA
The DNA here is from genome assembly GCA_964432925.1 of uncultured Pirellulales bacterium. GTDB lineage: Bacteria > Planctomycetota > Phycisphaerae > Sedimentisphaerales > Anaerobacaceae > CAYNTC01. The sequence goes on from CAYSPM010000058.1 coordinate 12,367, forward strand.
GGGGCGAACATAGCAATGTCTTCATTATCACCGAAACAGGTGACGATGCTTATCAGTGTATCGATTTGGCTGTTCACAAACTCGAACGACAGCTCAGAAGAAAAAAGAGCAAGGAACGAAACAAAAAGCATACCGGTAGCTCAGAACTAACTGAGCGTGATTCCAGTTTCTGAGAAACTGTCCTTTTGTCGTTTGTTGTCGATCGGTAGGCAATCTGTTATTTCGGGCGGCTGCAATGAAATTCGCGGATTTCGTCTGTTTTAGAGCAATAGTTGCACAGTTGAAAGCTACAGACCGCGATGACGTAATCACGGAGCTTGTTACATCACTTGACCAAGCTGGCAAGTTGAGCAAAGGAACTTGCAAGGATGTCATTAAAGCAGTCATCAAAAGGGAAAACGAAGCAAGTACTGGGATGGGCAAGGGCATTGCAATACCTCACGTTAAGCATCCAGCGGTTGACGACGTTGTTGCCGCGGTCGGACAAAGCAGCAAAGGAATTGACTTTTCCGCCCTGGATAAACAGCTCGTTTACTCAGTTATACTCTTGATAAGCCCTGAAAACAATCCTGATAGGCACTTGCAGGCGATGGAAAAAATCTTCAGGCACTTGCAAAAGGAAAAGTTCCGTAAGTTTCTAAGACAGTGCAATGAACCTGAGGATGTCGAGGATCTTCTCAGAGAGGCTGATGAGAATCCCTCTCTATGATGGAGAATGGTCTGTTAGTCCAGATTTCTCAAACACAAGTTCAAATACAGACAGAGAGGACGCATTGGAAAAAACGGTATATGAAGCAGCAGTTGAGATAAAAGACACAAACGGCTTGCACATGCAGCCGGCAATGCGATTCGTTGATCTCGCAAATCAGTTTGATTGCGACATTACAATCAGCAACGGCAAAGACACTGTAGATGGCAAAAGCATAATGCAGGTTACGATGCTCGCTGCGGTACGGGGGACCAAACTTACTATAAGAACCGAAGGAACAGATGCGGAAAAAGCGATAAACGCATTACGCGAGTTTGTAGAAGAACAAATCTCAGATGGAAAAGGGCAGGGCAAACGAGAGAACCGTTAGAAACCGGTAGAAACGAGAGATGGAGATAAAAAAAGGAATAGCCGTTTCCCCAGGTATTTCTATAGCCAAGTCGCTAATCATAGACTCTGAAGACTACAGAATTCCTCGGCGTTCTATAAATCCTTCGCAACGGATAACAGAGATCCAGCGTGTGCGAAATGCCTTTAGAGATGCGATCGCTGAGTTGACCGAACTTGAACAGGCACAGGATCAAACCGGAGGCGGCAGGATAAAAGATATTTTTGCGGTGCATCTGCGCTACTTGCGCGACAGAAGTCTGCGAAGGAAAGTGACGGATTTAGTTCATTCAGAATCCGTTACAGCAGAGTATGCCGTCTCGAGTGTCCTGCGTCAAATCGCAGAACATTTCAGCAATATTAAGGACACTTACATAAGCGAGCGAGCTGCGGATATCTACGATATGGAAAGACGTCTGCTCAAGCAGCTTCTCGGCCATAAAAGAGAGGATATTGATCATTTGAGCGAAGAGGTCGCAATTGTCGCTCGGGAGCTAAGCCCAACTCAGACCGCCAGCTTCAACAAGAATTTCGTAAAAGGGCTTGCAACCGATGCGGGCGGACGAACCAGCCACACTGCTATCGTGGCTCGCTCCTTGGGTATACCAGCAGTGGTCGCTCTGGAGGACCTTACAGAAATCGTCAGAGGAGGAGACACGGTCATTATAGATGGTAACCGCGGTATAGTAATCGTCAATCCTGATGATGAAACGATTAAGCAGTATCAAGAATATTCGCGGGAGTTCATAGAACTCGAGCATAAACTTGATGCCATAAAAGAAAAACCAGCCATCACCCGTGATGGTGTAGAAATCAAACTCTTGGGCAATATTGAGTTTCCAGATGAGGCCGAATCAGTCCTTCAAAAGGGAGGCGATGGTATAGGCTTATACCGAACGGAGTTTTTATATCTTAACAGACCCACTGAGCCAACAGAGCAAGATCACTATGACGCTTATGCTGAGACTGTCCGAGTTTTCAAGCACCGGCCGGTGATAATAAGGATCGTCGATCTTGGTGCGGACAAATACACGCAAAGCAAACGGTTTGCACCTGAGCCGAATCCGTTCCTGGGATTACGATCCATCAGATTTTGCCTTCAAAACCTCACAATGTTCAAGACACAATTGCATGCAATTCTTCGGGCCTCGGTTCTTGGCGAGGTCAGGATAATGTTTCCTTTGATCACAAACCAGCAGGAGATGATGCAGGCTAAAATGATCTTGCGCGACGTTATGGAAGATCTTGACGAAGAGTCCATAGCGTATAACAAGGACATCCAGGTGGGCATCATGATAGAAACACCATCGGCCGCCTTGACCGCTTCGACCCTTGCAAGAGACGCAGACTTTTTCAGCATTGGAACGAACGACCTTACACAATACACATTGGCTGTGGATAGAGGAAACGAATTAGTATCTACGCTGTATTCGGCAGCGGATCCTGCGGTGTTGCGTCTTATCAGAACGGTTATACAGGACGCACATAAATCGCAAATCGACGTTGCGATTTGTGGGGAGACAGCCTCCGAACCAGAATACATTATGTTATTGCTTGGAATGGGTATCAGAACTCTCTCGCTCACTCCGCCTATGATACCGGAGATAAAACAGATTATTCGCTCAGTCACCATTGAAGACTGCAACAATGTAGCAAGAGAAGCGCTCGGCATGAATTCGGAAAGGCAAATATCAAGTTACCTGCGCAACGCTGCAAGAAAGATTCTGCCGGAGGCCTTTT
>CAYSPM010000059.1:0-7689 GCA_964432925.1 uncultured Pirellulales bacterium
AGTAAGCAAAAATATCCGTTGCTAATTCGTTAAAAAAAACTGTGAATGGTTACCCAAATCTTTATTTTCCGCATCTTTCTGCTATACTGTTTGCCGGATTTGTATTACGCAGTATGACATACGAAATACAAGGTTAATTATGGCGGAAAAATTTGACGTAGCGGTAATTGGCTCGGGTCCTGGAGGTTTTAGAGTGGCAAGGCGTTGCGCTCAGAAAGGTGCCTCAGTAGCGGTAATAGAGAGAGAATATGTCGGAGGAACATGCCTAAACTGGGGATGTGTGCCGTTAAAGGTGCTGCTCGCTTCGGCCCACGCGCTGCTTTCGGCAAAGAATGCAGCTCAAATAGGCATTGACATTGCCTCGGCTACGCCAAACTGGCCCAATATCCAGCAGAGAAAAGATGCCATCGTAGCAGGTTTTCGCAAGGCGATGGAAGGAACGGCGAAGGCACTGAAGATGAATGTTATCCAGGGTTACGGGGCGGTCACTGCCCCGAATAAAATCCAGGTTACAACCGATTCCGGCAAAACCGACATCCGGGCTGACAAAATCGTCATCGCCTCTGGTTCAGAATCCATTGAACTTCCAAATATACCATTCGACGGCCAGACCGTCATAAGCAGCAAAGAGACCCTGTCCCTATCGGAAATACCACAATCTATGCTCATCGTCGGCGGTGGTGTAATCGGCTGCGAAATGGCCTGCGTCTACGCCGCGATGGGTACAAAGGTAACGATCATAGAAGCTCTGCCTCGATTGGTCCCCATGGAAGATGAGTGGGTCAGCCGAACAATAGAACGAGAATTCAAAAAAATTGGTATTGATTCGGTCACAGGCTATAAAGTTGCTTCGGTTGACAAAACAGCGATGCCTGCGAAAGTCACTCTTGAAAACGGTCAAACAATCGAGGCTAAAAAAGTCCTCGTCTGTGTTGGACGAAGGCCTCTGGTAGATAAACAGAGTATCGAAGCTCTTAAACTTGAAATGAATGGCTCTGCCATCGCAGTTAACGAAAAATTCGAGACAAACGTTCCCGGCGTTTATGCAATCGGTGATGCTATCAGCACAACATTCCTTGCTCACGGTGCTTTCGCTGAAGGAGAAGTTGCTGCAGTCAACATCATGGGCGGCAGCGAAAAGATGTTTGACTACTCACTCGTGCCTCGTGTCATTTTTACCTTTCCTGAAGTTGCCTCTGTTGGAAAAACAGAGCAAGCCTGCATAGATGAAGGTCTCGATGTTACCGTGGGTAAGGGTTTCTTCAAAGGAAATCCGAGAAGCGTAGCGCATGGCCAAACCGCAGGCCAAGTACGTTTGATACGCGATAAAGCTACAGACAGAATCGTGGGCATCACGATGGTCGGTGATATGGTCACTGAGTTTATAGCCTTTGCCAGAGCACTTATCGGCACGACCGAGGATATCTCCAAGATAACGTTCCCACATCCCACCGTCTCGGAAACCATCAAAGATGCCCTCGACGAGGCCTTTAGCCCCAACGCGTGAAGTGATAAAACCATAAAGAAAAAGTTGAATAGCGAAAATATTTGGATGGAAAGATGAGTAAAAATGTAGACCAAGCCATTTCGCTTTTTCAGCAAGGTTTTAACTGTTCACAATCGATGGTCGCAACTTACGGCGAGCAGTTTGGTTTATCGCGTAAGCAAGGCCTGAAGTTAGGCTCGGGCTTTGGAGGCGGTATGGGTGCAATGGCTGAAACTTGCGGTGCAGTGACCGGCGCATTTATGGTACTCGGCCTTAAATATGGAAGTGATCATGCTTCTGATAAAGAGGCAAAGCTAAACACGTATCAAATTGTCAGAGAATTTGCAAAGAAATTTAAGGAACGCAACGGTAGTATCATTTGCAAAGACTTGCTTGACTGTGATATAAGCACAGCCGAGGGTTATCAAGCCGCAAAAGAGAAAGAACTCTTCTCAACAGTCTGTCCTAAAATAGTGCAGGATGCCGTTGAGATACTCGAAGAAATGCTCGTGGAATAGAGATCTTTGCCGGACACATAAATCATGTTGGTGATGACCGAAAAATGCGAAACTGCTGCCTTATGTTTTCTTGACTGCGGACTCGCCGATTATCGGGAGATTCTGCAGCTACAGCACGAGTTGCACAAAAAACGACGCAGCGGTGAGATATCAGACACAGTATTGTTTGTTGAGCACCGGCCTACTATCACGCTTGGTGCGCGGCAAAGCGCAAACAGGTTGGTTATCAGCCTGCAGGAGCTTGCCAAACGTGGAATTGATATTATTGAAATTCGCAGGGGCGGCGGAACAACGGCACACAATCCGGGTCAGTTAGTCTTTTATCCGATTCTGAATCTGCACGAAATGGGCCTGGGGATCAGCGAATATATAAGAGAACTTGAAGCAATCGGTATAGAGTTGCTGGCGCAGTTTGGCGTACGAGCCGACAGACGGCATGGCTTTCCGGGCCTATGGATCACTAAGTGCTGCCTAGAAGATACACTAGAAAGTAACCAACGAGCGACAAGCGACGAGCGACGAGCGACGAAAAAGATTGCCTCAATAGGCGTGAGGGTATCGAAGGGTGTGACCTACCATGGTATGGCAATAAATATCCAAAACGATCTGAGTATATTCGATTTGATAGTACCGTGTGGACTTGATGAGGTCGAAATGACCTCGGTTCTAAAGGAAACCGGCAAACACTGCTCAATGGACGATGTTAAGAGTAATCTTAGTAAGCTCATTATCAAGCACCTGAGAAAATCTTAAATACCATTTATGAGCCAGAAATGCTAAATGCAAGACCTAAGACAAGTGATCAGAAAAGATTGCCATCCTGGTTGCGTAGGCCCCTGCCGAGTGGCGATACCTATAATCATGTTGAAAATACTCTAAGCTCACTTGGCCTTGAGACAATATGCAGCAACGCGAACTGTCCCAATAGAGGCGAGTGCTGGTCGAGAGGAACAGCCACGGTCCTTATCCTGGGTAATATCTGTACACGCAATTGCAAGTTTTGTTCTGTGGCCACAGGCAAGCCCGAAGTTCCGGATCCGAGTGAGCCTGCACGATTAGCTGAGCTGACAAAGAGGCTAAAGCTAAAATATCTGGTGATTACCAGTGTGAACCGTGATGATCTGCCGGATGGAGGTGCCGGTCATTTTCACGATTGCATCAAGGAAGTAAGGCTGCAATGTCCCGATGTGAGATTTGAGATACTGACGCCCGATTTCCGCAACTTTCAGGCTCAGGCGCTGGAGAAGTTACGAAAGGCACTACCTTTTGTATTCGCGCACAATGTTGAAACGGTTCCATCGCTGTACCGAATTGCCAGAGCGGGCGGAGAGTATGGACGGTCTTTAAGACTGCTCAAAATGGCTAGGGAAAAATGTAACAATGTTCAGATTAAATCCTCAATTATGCTTGGCCTGGGAGAGGCTGATGCTGAAGTTGAACAGGTATTGAAGGACTTGCGCGAAGTGGGCTGTGATAGAATCACGATCGGCCAATATCTAAAACCTTCAAAGGAATCGCTTGAAGTTACCGAATATATCCAGCCTGAGAAGTTTGATTGGTGGAGGCAAAGAGCATACGAGCTGGGTTTTTCCTGGGTAATCTCTTCACCATTTGCTCGCAGCTCATATTTCGCAGAGCGCAAATAATTTATTTAGTAGCTCAATTCTAAAGTTATTAAGCCACTTCTTATAAGACTTATAGATATATAATCGTTTTACATTGGTTAGAGTTTTTGCGTGTTAGAATGGTGGTGTTATACTTTAATTAGGCGGGAGAAGTTATGAAAAGCCCCCCTAAATGGAGTACACTATTTAGGTGGGGCGAATATGTTACCATCAAGAAGGACACTCTTCTTAAAGCGCACAGGGGCTGCGCTTATCATCTCGATGATCTTTGTAGTCATATTCAGTATTATGGCAGTTAGTATGACAACAATTTCTGGTATGAACGTACAGATTGCTGAGAACCAGCTAAAGGCGGATAGCGCAAGAGCCTGTGCCGAATCGGGACTTGAAGTAGTCCGGTACTGGCTGAGCCGGGTTTCGATTTCGGGAACAACACCAGCTAACGAGAGACTGGATCAAATAGTAAGCTCTTTACAGAGTGAACTTAGCAGCGACAGCGTTTCTAATATTACTATGTTATATGACAGTCCGACCCTGACCGTTCCAAGTGTCACGCTCGACTCTGTAACAGGACGAAGCTTTTCTGCTGTACTTACGCAAATCGACAATGACACGGTACAAGTAGACGTTACGGGAATGTATGGTTCTACTACCCTGACTATAAGGGTTAACTATGTGTTTGGGACGAGAGCACATACAGTGTTCGACTTCGGGGTTGCCAGTAAAGGGCCTTTATCGCTAACCGGAAATGTTGAACTCGACGGTGTCAATGTCTCTGTTGAGTCGAGTGTGTACATTGAGAGTGAAGACTCGTTATTAGCATTATCGATAACAGGCAATTCGCAGATAGCAGGAGATGTCAGCATAGTCAATTCCAACGCCTATGTGGATTTGCAGGGAGGTCAAGCAGGTATAGGCGGCGAGACAGGCCAGGATGCTATAGACAATCATGTTAGCTTTGATGTGCCACCGACTGAGTTTCCTGAGCCCGATCCGGCGTACTTTGAGTCTTTTGTAACCGGAGTAGTTGATTCGAACACAGATACGAGTGCAACTGCAACGTTTGAAAATGTAAGAATCCTGGCTGAAACTAATCCCACTTTTTCAGGCAATGTTACGTTAAAAGGTGTCATTTTCGTTGAAACACCGAACATTGTAGTGTTCACGGGGACAACCGATGTAATTGGTATAGTAGTAGGTGATGGCGATTGGACGGACAACTCGGGAGCGAATCAGATAAGTTTCACCGGTAATGTCGTAAGCCTGCCAGTCACGGAACTGCCGGATGAAGAACAGTTTGCAGATATCAGAGATGAGACAGGGACATTCGTAATGGCCCCTGGTTTTCAATTGTCATTCGGAGGGAACTTCGACGCGCTCAGTGGTGCGATCGCCGGGAACGGCATCGAATTCTTTGGTAATGCGGGTGGGATAGTAAATGGATCAATAATTAACTATTCTAACGAGGCAATGACCATAACCGGTAACAGCGATCTTTACTTCAATCGCACCGGTGTTGACGAGGTACCAGCCGGATTTGTGCCGGAGATAGTATTAGAGTATGATCCTGGTTCATACTGTGAGATGGCTCTTTAAGAGATGCTGATTTAGACACGGTCGTTTTTCAACATATTCACGCGGATCTTTTATGATCCGAGCAGACCCTCTATAAAACTAACCACTCGATCCTCCCACATGTTGTGTCGTACCCACCCAGCAGCGTATTAGTCACTATCAACGTTCGAGTCGCAGTGCAAGTGCAACACATCATGATTGCGTTTACAGGCCACGTAATTACAATATTTTGTACTGTTTTTCATGTATCTTACTTTGTCATAAAGCGGCTTATTTTTTATACTTTATTGGGCATATAGAAGTTATTATTTACAATCCTGCAAAACGTCTCTTTTCCGTTGGAGGGAGAAGATGTCATCTACGAATCGCTCGACAAGCCAGCGATACCAAGGCGCTGTGCTAATAATTTCGATGATTTTCGTGGTTGTTTTTTCTGCGCTGGCTGTATCGATGGCAACATTATCCGGGACAAACACACAGATTGCATCGAATCAGCACAAGGTGAATTCTGCACTGCTGGCGGCTCAATCTGGACTCGATTGCGCGAGGTACATCATTTCAACGGTAGTCTTGGAAGAAACCAGCTATAATATCGTCAGTGATACTGAAGCAGATGGGGTTTGGGCTGACCTCTGCCAGCATCTCCAGACAAACCCTTTGGGCGGACAGACCGTGAGCGAATCTACCCGCTTCACCGATTCGGTTGACAGTGGGGACCAGATTGTCACGTCGGCGACGAGTTTCGGTGCCGCAAACGTTGACTTTGCAGTTAGGTTTTATCGATACGATTCCGATCCCCATACAATAAAGATGGAGTCCATCGGCAGCGAAGGTGAGGTTGTGAGGAAGGTAAGAATGGATATGGAGGTTACGAAGGATGGTGAAGTTTTGAATTATGCTATTGCCAGCCGAGGCCGAATGTGGCTTACCGGTGAAACGACGATTCACGGAGACATCTTCAGCACGTGGGATCGACCTGAGATATCGCCATACAATATGACCAGTGATTCCGCGGTGCTTGGCACCATCAATACAGTATTGACACTGGATGATATCCAAGGGCATGGTTACCAGTTAGAAACACTCGACGAGAACGGCAATCCGATCGATATAAACGGCGACCCATTGGGTAGTAACTACGAGAACCGTTATTACAGCCCAGATGACGAGGTACAGGCATACCATGAAGGCATCAACTATGGGCAACCCTACGAAGATATACCTGGGATGGACATATCCGACTATGATACCGATCTCTACAACGATGGCCTAACGGATATACCATCTTGCCCAAGCGAGCTTCGGGAGACTGAATACTTCCCCCATGCCTCTGGTGACTATAGCCAGCCAAAATCGTGGTCAAGCAGAGAGCTTAACCGCCATGTATATGAGAACCAGACTCTTAGTGATGTGCGTCTTGCCGACAACCGCAATGCGCTATTTAGAAACTGTACCTTTGAAGGTATCCTGTATATAGACTGCAGTAAAAGTGGCAGCTCTAATTACAACAATGTCCGTTTCGAGAATTGCACTTTCAATGGCGTGATAGTAACTGATGTGCCGCAGGTTCTTAAATGGCAATACAACTGTCTCTATTTTACTGGTGAAGCTACATTTGACAACACCTCGGATATCCAGGAGGCTACCATCCTCGCACCACATTTCAACGTGAATCTCGGAAATACAAATCCAGAGCAAAGTGACAATAACGTACTTACAGGTGCGATTGTCGGTGGAATTGTCGATGTGCGCGGCAATGCACAGATATACGGAACGATTATCTCGATGTGCGACACGACGCAGTGGAGCTCAGGATATGTGACGAATATTGGCGCCACTCTAGATGACGGAGGCTCCGAAACCACTGAATTAGGCGACATTGGGGTGATAGGTATTACACCTGAAGAAGATAAGATGTTGCCAAGCGGTATTACGAGCCCGATAGTTATCAAGCCGAAACAAGATACTTACGCCGAAGGAGTTTGATAAATGGGGGCTGAGAGAAGTAGAACAGCTTAATAGTAGTACCCACTTTTTATCATGGAGAAAGAAATGAAACGGTTAGTTCTAAGCATAACGATCGTCGTACTATTCCTCGTGCTTCTGTTCATGCTGTGTCAACAGGCTGGCTGGGCGGCTGATTTAAGTTGTGGTGAAGGTTACGTTTACCTCGCTGAGGAGCCGAATGAACCAAACGAGCCCGAACCTGAGGTCTTCAGGTTTTGCTGTACGGCGATAAACCAGGCTGAGGAACCTAACGAACCTAACGAGCCAGAGCCCGAGGTTTTCAGCTTTTGCCACATGGTTATAAGCGAAGGCGAGGAACCTAATGAGCCCAATGAGCCTGAGCCTGAGGTTTGTGGCTTTTGCTACATGGTGATAAGCCAAGGCGAAGAACCAAATGAGCCCAACGAGCCGGAGCCAGAAAGCATGTAGTTAAAAGGGTGATGGACTGTCGGGGACAACGGCCCGTGTTTTTCTCTGG
>CAYSPM010000059.1:7789-15126 GCA_964432925.1 uncultured Pirellulales bacterium
AATGCCAAAGCGAACGGATATAAAAAAGGTGATGATCATTGGGTCAGGGCCAATCATTATTGGCCAGGCGTGCGAGTTTGACTATTCAGGTACTCAAGCATGTAAGGCACTTCGCAAACTAGGCTACGAGATTGTGCTGGTCAATTCTAATCCAGCTACCATCATGACCGACCCTGGAACGGCGGATGTGACGTATATTGAGCCGCTCGATTTGCAGACGATGATTAAAATCGTCGAAAAAGAGCGGCCGGATGCAATATTGCCCAACCTCGGTGGACAGAGCGGCCTTAATCTTTCCTCTGAACTCGCACGCGCAGGTGTGCTGAAAAAATACGGTGTTAAAGTCATTGGTGTGGAGGTTGACGCTATCGAGCGAGGCGAGGACCGCGTTATATTCAAAGACACCATGAACAAGCTCGGGATCGATATGCCCAGAAGTAAGGCGGCATTCAACGTTGAAGAGGCTGAGAGAATAGCCGAAGACCTCGGCTATCCTGTTGTTATTCGACCTGCCTATACACTCGGCGGTACGGGCGGCGGTGCAGTGTTCAACGTTGAGGAGCTGCGTACGGTTGCCAGCCGGGGCCTGTCCGCAAGCTTGGTGGGACAGATTCTTGTGGAAGAATCTGTGCTCGGATGGGAGGAGCTGGAGCTGGAGGTTGTTCGAGACGCTAAGGGGCAAAAGATTACTGTGTGCTTTATTGAAAATGTGGACCCTATGGGTGTGCACACTGGAGATTCGTATTGCACGGCTCCCATGCTCACAATAGCCCCGGAACTGCAAAGACAGCTTCAAAAATACTCATACGACATCGTCGATGCCATTGAAGTTATAGGCGGCACTAATATCCAATTTGCGCACGACCCTGAGACGGGGCGCGTTGTTGTAATCGAGATTAATCCAAGAACATCGCGCTCATCAGCGCTCGCCTCAAAGGCGACAGGATTTCCAATTGCCTTTGTATCCTCACTGCTTGCAGGAGGACTTACTCTGGATGAGATACCCTACTGGCGGGACGGGACACTCGATAAATACACACCCTCGGGAGACTATGTAGTTGTGAAATTCTCCAGGTGGGCCTTTGAAAAGTTCAAAGACGTCGAGGACAAGCTGGGGACGCAAATGCGAGCTGTGGGCGAGGTGATGAGTATAGGTAAAAACTACAAGGAGGCTTTTCAAAAGTCGATTCGCTCATTGGAAATCAGCAGATCCGGTCTGGGTTTTGCCAAGAATTTCAACAAGCTTTCGCTGGATGAGCTGATGCAACGTCTGACATGGCCTTCAAGTGAACGCCAATTCCTTATGTATGAGGCGCTGCGCAAGGGCGCTAGCGTACAGAGTCTTTATGATAAGACGCGCATCAAACACTACTTCATCGAGCAGATGTCTGAACTTGTCGCGCTAGAACAGGAGCTTCTAAAGTATAAGGGCAAAATGCCTCCTGATAAGCTTCTGATCCAAGCTAAAAAAGATGGCTTTGCTGATAAGTATCTCTCTAAATTGCTTGGTGTTCCGGAGGCTAAAGTACGCAAGCAGCGCAGCTCTCTTGGAGTCGTCGAAGGCTGGGAGCCCGTTCCGGTTAGCGGCGTAGAAAATGCGGCTTACTATTTCTCGACATACAATGCGCCCGACATTGTCCAGACAAGTAAAAGGCGCAAAATAATGGTTCTCGGCGGTGGACCCAACCGTATCGGCCAGGGAATTGAATTCGACTATTGCTGTGTTCATGCGGCCTTTACACTTCGTGACGAGGGATACGAATCGATAATGGTGAACTGTAATCCTGAGACCGTTTCAACCGATTACGATACATCGGATAAACTATATTTTGAACCACTGACTGTAGAAGATGTTCTAAGTATCTACGAAAAGGAAAGGCCTGAGGGTGTTATAGTTCAATTTGGTGGCCAGACGCCGCTTAATATCGCTAATGAACTGGCTGAGGCAGGTGTTAAAATAATCGGTACGTCGCCGGAGACGATAGATTTAGCGGAAGACCGCGACCGCTTCCGCGAGATGATGCGAAAGCTCGGTATTCCTCAGCCTGAATCCGGCATGGCCAGTAGTGAAGCGGAGGCTCTTACAATCGCACAGCGCATCGGTTATCCGCTTATGGTCAGACCCTCTTATGTCCTCGGCGGACGCGCCATGGAGATTGTTCACGATGAAGAAATGTTGAAACATTATGTAGCTGCAGCGGTAGAGGTTTCTCCTGAAAGGCCCATTCTTATAGACAAGTTCTTAGAAAATGCTATTGAGGCTGAAGCTGATGCGATAGCCGATGGTACCGATGCCTTTGTTCCCGCTGTTATGGAACATATTGAGCTGGCTGGTATACACTCCGGTGACTCGGCCTGCGTTATTCCCCCTGTGAGCATACCGAAGAGACACATAGACACGATTCGTGAGTTTACGAGAAAGATCGCAATAGAACTGGATGTTGTGGGTTTGATGAATATTCAGTATGCGATAGCAAACGACACGGTCTACGTTCTTGAGGCCAACCCGCGGGCTTCACGGACAGTGCCTCTGGTCTCAAAAGTATGTAATGTCTCTATGGCCCGGCTTGCAACACAGCTTATGTTGGGCAAGAAGCTGTCTGATCTGAATATCAGGCAGCGGTCGATTCCTCACTTTGGCGTCAAGGAAGCTGTATTTCCATTCAATATGTTTCCCGAGGTAGACCCCCTTCTGGGACCGGAAATGCGATCGACCGGAGAGGTGCTGGGGCTGGCTGATTCATTCGGTCTGGCTTTCTTCAAATCCCAACAAGCAGCAAAACAAAACCTGCCCTTGCAAGGAACGGTGCTAATTACTGTGAGTGATCGCGATAAAAACCCTACATTACAGGTGGCACGTGAATTCAGCCAACTTGGTTTTCAGATTAGGGCAACTGAGGGAACCCATCGATTGCTCAAGAGCAATGGTATCGAAGCCGAACTTATTCACAAGATGCATGAGGGACGCCCAAACATTATAGATGCAATAACGAACGGTGAGATTCAGCTTATAGTTAACACTCCCGCTGGCAAGTTAAGTAAATACGATGATTCGTATATCCGCAAGGCAGCAGTTAAACACAAGATTCCTTATATCACAACGACCGCTGCAGCAGCGGCGGCAGTGAAAGGGATTGCTGCTAGTCGAAATAAAGAAGCACAGGTACAATCACTACAGGAATATCATGCCGGTATCAAGTGAAGATTACAGTTTCACCTTGAGACAGTCATCCATAAAGCAACAGTCGATGTATGGACATTGTCCACCTGACCTTCCATAGCAGGGCACATTACCCTCAGCCATTTGAATGGCATGAACAAGGTCAACCTTTTTCATTTTTCCGGGCGTTATACCGAATCCTCTTGCTTTAATCCGAATCTGTTGCATATTAAGGCATCTATTTTTAAGCTCTTTCGTCGGCATATTTCATTTCCTTTCAGTTATACCCGCATTAGTCTTGGCCAATGGGTCCGCATGGCCTGACAGTTTCAAGCTCAGCCACCATCCAGTGCGGGGCGACGGATGATATAATTTAAAATTACCGAGATCAGCACGACTGAAAGTGTGCTGTGCGTAACCCATATATTTTCGATCATTTTGGCTTTAAACCATGAGAAAAATAGTGAAAATTTTGAATTTTCGGCATCTTAATATAGATTTACGACAATTTATAACTCAAACTGACCGAATTTTAATTGAAAACAACGTAAGTACCTATTTGACAACAATATATTGCACTTTGTCATTCCCGTGAAAACGGGAATCCAATTTGCTGAAAACTTTAATGGATTCCCGTTTTCACGGGAATGACACAAAAAATCGGTCAGTTTGAGTTTATAAGTTGATTCTGTGCAAAGATATTTATCCTATATTGCTTCGTAAGGTAACATGACGTTTATACCGCTAACTAGCGGTAATATAGGACTTATAAAATCATGTGAATGAGCCCTGTTAGTCCTTGGCAGGTCAAATGATGAGTGTCATTTGGGAAGTACCAGATTGTCAGAAAGCGATATACGCATTTTTGTTCAAGTGACGAATTCTTTGATATATTCTATTACTACAGCGCCACATGGTTATGAATTATCCTGGATACAACAACGTAAATTCTCGATTTCAATACCCAAAGCTCGCAATTTCTGCCGCTATCGCTATTGCTACGGCAGGACCCAGGCAGGGCTTTGCCGAAAGCAAGCTCGTCGTTGCAAATTTGGCAGAAGCCCTCGGACAAATTTCACTACAGACAGCGGAGGAGAACGAGCGCCTAAATGCCGAGATGGCTAACAACTACGCAATTCGCGCAGCCGATGCTATGCTCAAATTGGCAGAGAGTCACAACACTGCGTTTGACCTATCGCTGGCCCAAGGAGCCCTCGTTGCTGCAACACGGGCCAGAGGCATGGAGATTCAGATTATATCCAGCCGGATTTTAGCTTATCTGGCCAGTCCCGAGGCTCAGCGGGCTATTGCAGCTATGGCACTTGATAGTGCAAATGACCTCGAAACGCGCATATTGGCTTTTGAGTCGCTTGCCGTCTCAGCCAAGTTAAATACCAATATACTGCCCGAAGCAATGATAGATGCAATTTACGCCATTATCAGTTCTGATCAGACCGAGCGGGACCTTCGTCTAGCTGCAAGCACTGCTTATGGCGCATTGAACCTACCCAGCCGAAAAGTTAAAGACCTCATCCTCGACCAGGCCAAGAGTTAAGGTGACAGTGCAAATAAACTTAAACTCGTGTGTGCTTCGTTCATTATTTTCGTACTGTTACCATTTATCACGAACTACTGTAGATGATGAGAGCCTTACATGCTTGGCCATCTCCGGATTTTTAAGAGTCTATAGCGATATTAATAGCCGACCTATCTGATTTAAGGATTAACTATAGGGCAGAGGGGTGTAATAATCTTACTAAGGAAGATGGGTCTCGGCGCTTTCATGTTCGGCTGGTTTAGTATCGAGCTGTTGCTTAGAATTCACACCTTTTAGCAGCTTACCGATGGCTTGTTCAGTGGTTACCTCGTTTTTCTGTGTCGATACAAACGAGTGGACTAAATCACACCACCAGCAGACGTATGAAATGTTTGACTGCTGGTACTGTTTGTTGAATCCGACTTTGCCCACGAGTGGGTTTGCAGAAAGAGGCGTGACCGCAATTATAAAGATCAAGAAACTGAAAATCAGGAATCCACCTAAAAAGCCCAGAAAACCTGCGAAGAGGATATCGAAGAGTTTGGGGAACGAAACGCTGAATTGGCTTGTGAGAAATATATACGATATGCCGTGCAGAATTAAAAAGCATCCTACTGCTATGGCTAAAATGGTAAGGGCCAAACCGTATGATGTGTCACTGGCCCCTGGGATGATCTCTGTTGCTAAAGGTGTCAGAAAAATAGCTGCATAGACCGAGACGACAATGTTGAACAACATAGTCCAAGTCTCATAGAAGCCCATCTTAAGAGCATACCAGGCACAAAATCCACCAGCTAATACACTTAGCCAGAATATCATAAGACTATCCTACTACTCGCTTTAATTCTACCAAACTCGTTACTCCGGATGTTACCTTTTTCAGTCCTTCTTTTCTAAGGTGGGTTGTATTTATTTTTGTTCCTTTGCTTTTCAGTCCGGTTATCAGAGCCTTATTATTTGCGATATTGGCTTTTAACTCTTCATTGACAACAAGAATATCGCATATTGCTGTTCTTCCGAAATATCCGGTTCCATCACACTGCTTGCAACCTACAGCCTCAAATATCCCAGTGGTATCTATTCTTTTGCGTTGTAGTTCGTCGCTGAGGCCTGGACTAAGCTGGACAGGTTGTTTACAGTGCTCGCAGAGCCTCCGTATCAGCCTTTGTGAAATTAGAAGGCTTAATCCCGATGACAATAGTAGAGGCGATATGCCAAGGTCCAGCAACCTGACCAGCGCCGTAGCATTACTGTCGCAGTGAATTGTCGCTAAGACTAGATGGCCGGTCTGTGATGACCGCAGCGCAATTTCTGCGCTCTCCTCATCTCGTATTTCCCCGACACAAATCACATCAGGGTCCTGCCTCAGAATGCTGCGCAATGCTTTAGCGAAGGTAATATCAGCTTTCGGATTGATCTCAATCTGACTTGCCTCCGGTAGAACAGATTCGATTGGATCTTCGACGGTAATGACGTTGCGTGTGAACCGATCGATCTGATTAAGTGTTGCGTACAATGTTGTTGTCTTGCCGCTGCCTGTGGGGCCACAAATCAACAGCATGCCGGATGGTTTCCTGATGGCATTATCGATAATTGAGCACTGCTTTTTGGTAAAACCGACGTCGGCCAGTGCAAATCTGCCTGCTTCTGCGTTGAGTATCCTTATGGATAGCTTTTCCCCACCGAGAACACCGGCGCTTGCCACCCTAAAAGCAACGTTCGTATTAGCTTTCTTTGCTGCGAAGGCGCCGTCTTGAGGTCGTCTCCTTTCGGAGATATCCATACTTGAGATGGCTTTTATACTGTTTATAACCGCCTTGCAGGTATCTGCCTCAAGTTCCTTTACAGCTCTTAGGACACCATCTATTCGGAGTCTGATCGTGTAGGTTGATTTGTCTGTTGGATCGATGAGTATATCGCTGGAACGTCGATCAAGAGCATTGGCGATAATCTGCTCGGTCAAGTCCAAAATGTGTTTGTCTTGGTGTTCAACATCGCTGTGGCCATATATTTCATCAATACACCTGCCTGAAGAGTCAAGCAGCGTTACCTTCGACTCATCTTCATCGTGTCTTGAACTAATGGATCGGACGCGGGTTATTATGTTTCTCAGTTGGTCTCTGACTAGCTCAAGGATATCTTCGTCACTATCGTAAGATTTTTTTGCCACATGTATTACCAGTAGCAAAAGCAAGAGTATAGGTCCCGTAAAGAGGGTCAGAATATACGCAACCGACCTGTATTTTTTAGGCACCAAAGGACTGAACTGAACGACCTGGATGAAATAAAGGCACAGATAAACCCAGAGTATGAGGAAGATGAGTTTGATTGGACTGAAAGGCAATGGTACCAAGGCTGAGGTTAGGTTGTACTCTGTAAGTAAGCAAGAAAACACAGGCAAAAACGCATGGAAAAAATTCAATATTTGCATAAAATATGACTTTCAGCAAATACTAAAAACGAAAACCTCGCACTGCTAACATAATATAATATTTTATGCCCGACAAGTAAAAAGTTTTTCTAAAACTACAAATGCCGCGAATTGCCTTCTCTGGGAAAATTATGCCAGTCTGTTAAAGGATATCAGATAAGATTTATTAGCCATTTGTTTGGCAGACAAGTAGGTTTTTGCGAAAGAAT
>CAYSPM010000060.1:0-11375 GCA_964432925.1 uncultured Pirellulales bacterium
CACATCGGGTTAATCATATTTGGTATTATTGGATCATCGCTTAAGGCTTGTGGGGACAAGAAATGATACGGGCTCCGGTTTTAGCGGAGCCCGTTGGTTTTTCCTGGGTGTTGCTTTGGATTAAGCAGGAACTACGTTGGTCGCGCAGGGGCCTTTTTTGCCCTGTCCGACCTCGAATTCCACCTTCTGACCTTCCTCAAGACTGGCGTAGCCGGTCGTCTTGATTTCCGAGTGATGAACGAACAAGTCATCGCCTTCATCATCGGGGGTGATAAAACCAAAACCTTTTTGCCCATTAAACCATTTTACTGTACCTGTACTCACTACTGTGCTCCTTTGGCCTAATAATGGCCATAAATTATGTCTCTCGGTTTTTTGTTAAGAGGATATTCTTGAAAGACGTGAGAATATACTCCACTATTATATATAATATATATCGGAGAACTGGCAGTACGTCAACAAAAATAAATAAAAATAATCATAATGGGAGGTTTGGTGAGGATCTGCTCGCATTTAAGGGGGAAAATATGCCGGGTAGAAGTGTTGAGATAAAAGGGGATTTGATTTATTATAAGAAGGAGAATCTTCGGCAGTGTCGGGGGATAACTGTTCAATTATGGATTTTGGTCCACAACAAATCGGTAAATACCTGATATTAGCCGGCCTTGTTATCGTTCTGGTCGGGGCACTTTTAGTATTGCTCGGACGGATCGGCTTTTTCAAGCTCCCCGGCGATCTGGAATTCGTAGGCAGGAATTGGCGCATCTATATTCCTATCGCAAGCTGCATAATACTATCCATTATCATCACGCTTATTATCTGGCTGATAAATTACTTTCGTCGCTGAGTCTTACACGCCAAGAAACAATGCAGAATCATTCAGCTTTCTTATAGTAGTCCGCTTCATGGTCGGAGAGTCTGTTCTGCTCAATCAGTTTCCTTATCTGCTGCAGATCCACATCCCTCGGCTGGCCTCCTGAAGAAACAAATTTAGCTGAATAATCGCTACCTGTAGGAACAACCTGCAAAAACCTTCTTATTGAGATCCCTGATATGAGTATGCCTGCCACAAGCACGCTAATTATAAAAAATCGCGGAACGACTGCCACGGATGTGGCACTACTGCGTTCAAGCGCTGGACGCCGAGTCAACGCCCTTTTCTCATATCGGCACCTGTCACATTGAATGCAATCCAAGTTGTCCCTTGCGGTGAGTCCAAACTCGCACTTACTAAATTTCTTGGCTGGCAGGTATTTCTTGAATAAGGCTATTCCATTAAGCAGCGACAGAAAAGCCCCTGCGGGACAAAGGTATCGGCACCACCACCGTGTATAGAAAAGAGAAAATAAAAGCGCTGTCACAACAACTATAAACATAACTACACTAAAGCCTGCGCCAGCCAGGTGAAAACCGCTCTGTGAAATCTGCAAGCCGAAAATCGAAATTAGGGGATCCGCTGCCAGTGTCGTGCGGTTTCTAACTAAAAAGAAAGCTGCAAGCAACACAAAAAGAACAACATATTTGACGAACCGACCCCATTGCATCTGGTCTTGTGGGGCCGGTCGCTTGAGTCTTTTGGGCACAATGTAGCTAAGCACTTCCTGCAGCGCTCCAAAAGGACATATATAGCCGCAATAAATGTTACCAAAAAGTAAAACTACAACCGGAACCCCTACAATTAGTAAGAATGGCCCCGCCAACTGAAAGGCGGGAACCTGAAAAGATAAAAAAGTTATCATTTGTTCGCTGCTGTACTGAAAGTTCAATATAATACCGCCCACGAGAAGGTTAATAAAAAGCACAGCTAATCTGCTCCAGAATCCGCCGTAGTAACTCACGAAAAGCGCCAGCACCAAAGCAGCTACAAGATACATTCCGGATACATCGGGCAAATATATAGTCTTATTGCCTGCCAATCTGAGGTCTTCGGCAACAGAACGACCTAAAACATGCATTACAAAGTTGTGTCCAGATTGCTCAAGGGCAGAAACAATTGCTTTGGAGCTTACAGTCGCCCCAGTCACCGTGTCAACGCCAGCGAAAGGCTGAGCCGTGAATATCTTATGCCCTTTTAAACGCTCCAGCCAATTTTTAAGAAGGTCAAGGTAGCTCGGCGTTTCGTTCGACCGCAAAACGTGAAAGTCGATGAGCGTACCATTTTGATCGATGTAAATGGCTATATTCATCTTGCCGCCGAACCCGCGAACCTCTGGTGCCAGATCAACCGAGCTAAACACATAGCCAGCCGACTCTTCAGCAACATCATAGACCTCAAAGTAATTTATTTTTCTCCCGCTCTCTGCAAGAATAGCTGAGTTTTGCTTCAGTTGTTGCTGACCCACTAAAGCTTGAGCTGCTTGCACCGGCAGTGACGGACACAAACGAGCGCCTGCCCAAGCAAGCAAGTTCGAATCCAGGACAATTATCACACCGGCTGCCGCCAAGGTGTACCCAAGTCTTCTGCGAAACGCCATTCTTCCTGCTACAGGAGAATACACTCTTATCTGCCTATAAAATTTCAGGGCGGCGGGTGGTGCATTGGCTAAAATGATCACAACAATTAAAAATAAAGTCAGTCGGGTACCAAGAATAGGTACCAATGCCAAGCTCGTCACAAAACCGCCGACAGCCGCCCCAAGATGGTCGGCCATCTCAAGCTTACTGCCAGCCTGGCCCAGCTCAAAACCAGCATCGGTAAGCTGGCGAGCAGCAATAGGAAAGTAGCAGCCCGAGCACATGCCACATAGAACGAATGCAAGTCCAAAAATGAGGTGTCCCCTCTGCCAGGTGTTGCCGATAGCGCCCCGTGTTGTCGGCAGTTCTTGTGCAGCCCAAAAGGCAACCACTACAAGAATCAGCGTATGGACAAGAATAATCCCGAGCAATAACTTTGCACTGCCTGTCCATGATCCTGTTCTCACATGTTTCCGCAGGAGGTACGAAATCAAAGTTGCTCCTGCTGTTAATCCGACCATAAACAAAGATGAGATAATTCCAATATGTAGATAAAGTGAGCCAAAGCGAGTTTGATACAAATACATCAAGACGATCACAAATCCAATAGCTACCCATCCGGTTGAGAAAACTAAAAATGAACTATCAAAGCCGGATTCTCTACCCTGAGTATTTGCTGAATAACAGATGTAAACAATTCGTAACACAACAAAGACTAAGATCGGTATTACAAAAACCAGTGGCCCTGCCACAGCCAGAAGCTTGACAAATCGTGTGAGTGGTGCGCCGGATTGCTTTGCTGCTAATAGCAGACTATAAAGATGCGTTAGCGGCCGCGAGTCACGGTTAATCATCAACCGCTGAGGCAAATCCGCGCTTGCGTAACTTTCCATAGCCTTTTCAGCACGATCCGGCAGATAAACAGAAAGCAATCCATCAGCGGAAAAAATCTCACCCGCGCCTTCTATACTCGCAAATCGTTCCCGCAAAATAGCAGGGTCGCCGCTTATACTTTCTGAATCCGATACAACGAACCATGTATCCTCACCGGGCACAAGAACGAGATTCGAGAAGACCTGCTCAAGCGTTCGCTTAGTTGAGGCACCGAGGTTAACCAGCTCAGTACCCATGATATTCTCACCGCCAGCGACACTTACTGCCAGCATGCCTGTAGCTAGGCCACCAGTTGCCTTGAGAGATTCCTTGACCTGCCGATAGAACTCGACCGTGTAGTATCGGTTAAGAACCGAACTTGTGGCCTCGCCAAGATTCACGATCACGATGTCATAATACTGTTTCTTCCATGCAAGCGATGACCTGACATCTTCGCTTAATGGTTGAAAGCGCCTGTCATTGATCCGAAACTCCTCAGGTATGAATTCATTGACACAACGTACATACTCAGTATCAGTATGAGCCCAATCTACCGTCTTGATCTGCGGCAAGCGTAACAGCTCGTTGCATAGTCCTAATCCCGAGCCTATAACTAATATGTGCTCAGCACTGGGATTCTGACACAGACTAAGCGCCGCTATTTGACTGGCTGTGCTTCTGTCAGGTAGCGCCTCACAAACACTGCCCTGGCTAACAACTACCCACTGACCTTGATAGACTCCGTATAGATACTCAGCCTGTGGCGTCTGGAATGAGCCGTGAAGCGCTTCGGGCGGAAGCAGCTTGCTCCACTTAATAGTCCTTACGTAACGCATCAATGCCTCGTCGGTTTTCCCCGCAAGGCCGACTGTAACGCCTAACAGAATCAAAAGACAGAATCCGACCGTAATAGCATAATAGGCAACTCGTCCTGCAGGCACCTTGAGCTTCGTATGTTCCGCTTGGCCAGTAAACAATTTCGTAAGCTGCACGATGAGGGCGGAAAAACAAATAATAACAGTAAGAATGAGAAAAACCTTGACTAGGCTTGCCCCCATAGTAAAAAGTAAAGTCACGCCCAGCCCACCAACAAAGCTTCCCGCTGCCTCAAATATGTAAACGTGCCGGATGCTCGAATCCTTCTCCAGGTTAACCCAACGGCACGCGGTTGGAAACAGCATCCCGGTGATAACACTTACCGGCGCATTGACGACGATCGACCAGAAAATAACGTGTCTAATTGATAGTAGCGTATAAGGCTCAACACCTGCGATCTCACGCACCTGGATTATCAATACCAACTGTAGGACAAAGGCAGGCAGGTAACTCAAGAAAAGTAGCTCGATATTTTTTATGAGCCAATCTGCAAAATGCTTGCCTTTATAGACAAGTACAGCTCCCAATCCAACCCACAAAAACCACGACGCGAAAAATATTCCAACACTTATATCATTACCCTCGAACGTCGTGATAAATTCTCGGAACAGCAATGTTTGAGCTGCGATAGTGAATAATCCGTAACTAAATATGAGAAGTGCGCGAGCAATCTTCATTATTCTTCACCAAACACATGGGCTTGAAAAGTTCGAAAGCTCGCACCGGTCTTCCATGCGTCGCCGGGAAGCCGGGCCTTTAGCGACAGATGTGTGAGCATCTCGTCGAGATCCCATCCCTGTTCAGTAGCAACTTGTGGCAGAAATAAAGCTGACTGGCCATCCTTATATAATACAACGCCGTCCACTCCAATTCTAATATCGTTGGCTGAAGCCACAGGCTTTGGAACTGTTAGTATAGATATTTCGATTTTAATATCATCGCATTCTTCCTTTTTCACCTGAGTAAACCGTTTGTCTCTAAAGCTCGCGTAAATCGCGTTCATAATGACGGACTTATATAAAGGCCGCTGTGGATATATGTCACCGATACAACCTCTAAGTTGCGAATTTTTCTTCAGCGTCACAAACACCGCGAGCGGAGGTTTCATAGCATCGGTGATTTCCACACCCAATTCCGATGGTTCGGGAACACTTCCTTTCTGAAGTACATAGTCAATAGTCCTCCTCGCTAAAATTAACAATTGCTTCTTATCCTCCTCTGTTAATTCAGTGTTATGAACCTCCGGCTCAACCTCGGTGCATTTTGCCCACCGACCATAAAAGGCAGCAGAAAGATAACTAACCGATCTGCTATAATCGCCTGTCAGTTCCCCGGAGGTCGTGTATCGCAGAAGCTCTGCCTTGACTGTTTCATCCATCATACGAAGCAATATTGCAATCGGGACGTAGCCGCATATCGTGGCACCTCTTTTTCGCCTGTATTCCAGAAAACCCTCACTATCTAATCGAGCAATATACTCATAAGCCCCCATGTCAATCTCTTTAATTCGCTCCGGTATGTTCTCCCTAAAGGGGACATAGCCATAAGATTGGCCATAGTGTACGAAATCCGAGCTTACAATAACAAGTGTGTCTTCATCCACCAGACCCTTTAAAATAGCGCCCGCTTCCGCGATCGTTTCCGGTGAACATTGCCCGGCTACAATCGGCACGAACTTAAAATCCTTCTGGCAATACTGAAACAGTGGCAGTTCTATCTGTACACTGTGCTCGTATTTATGAGCAACTGGAACATTTTGAAAAACCGGGTACTTTAGAAGCTTATCTATAAACTCAACATCAAGAGGCACCTGACCTAACAACGTCTCGTAATGTGTCACGCGAGGCACACTCAGAACTTCCATTCGAGTTCCATGGCTCGGCCCGATCACAACTATCCGCTTATATTGCCTGG
Source organism: uncultured Pirellulales bacterium (assembly GCA_964432925.1). GTDB lineage: Bacteria > Planctomycetota > Phycisphaerae > Sedimentisphaerales > Anaerobacaceae > CAYNTC01. The sequence goes on from CAYSPM010000060.1 coordinate 6,118, forward strand.
CAGCAGTTTTAACTCCATAAGCTGCAATCTCTCCGGAGAAGGAGTATCCCGCATGAGGCAAAATTAAAGCAATCACGTTGTCCTTTGGCTGGACATTTGCTTTCTCGAAAAAGCCTTTTATCTGTTCTCTTAGCGTATTAGCATCGGCTGCGTACCATCTTCCGGCAAGCATCGATGGCAACACAGTCTTCGCAACAGGTTCAGTTGCTCCCTCGTTTTCCACCGGGGCCGAGTGCTTTGAAGCAGCACCATTATTCTTCCGGCAACCGCCAATATAAATCAATAAAAAAACGCATTCGGTCAAGATCATAAGACCACAAAGAATTCTTTCTGTCACCAGTTTTCTAAAAGCAGTATTCATATCAACCACTCCATTTACTTTGTTTAACAAAACTTCCCAAATGCTCCACACGGCCCGGATATTTTTTGCCAGGAACCGCCTTGACAAATTTTCGTGGTGAGATCTTTTGGCCAAACCAGCATATATAGCCAAAAGTTATCGAGCATGTTTCTAATACTTTTCTAATGAACTTCCTGCGCGTCATTGCCAAACTCCGTAAATCTCTTTCTTACAATCCGGACACCGGCCTTGCTCAATCCTATTCTGTAAGATGGTATAGCCGGTCCGTTCGATAAGCAGTTTCTTACATTCTGGACAATATGTGCTCTGTCCTTCCTTGCTCAAAATATTTCCGATGTAAACATACTGCAGCCCCTCATCCATAGCGATCTCACGGGCGAGATCCAGAGTCTTAAGAGAGGTCGGCGGCAGATGTCGCATCTTATAGCGTGGAAAGAACCGCGAAAAATGAAGTGGCGTTTCACCGCCAAGATTTGCCTTTACCCACCGGCAAAGATCGCGTATCTGCTCGGCCTTATCGTTCAGCGTCGGAATGATTAGATTTGTCACCTCCACCAATACGCCGCTTGCTTTTGCTATAATTAGTGCATCTTGAACAGGCTTTAACGTAGCAGAACAAACATCGCGATAAAACTCGTCTGAAAGTGCTTTCAAATCTATATTCGCAGCATCTACGTATTGCAGCAGCCTTCTCCAGGGATCTTCATTTATATAACCTGCTGTCACAAGCACATTTCGAATCCCGGCCTGCCTGGCCAGTTTTGCACTGTCGTAAGTATACTCATAATAGATAATCGGGTCGGTGTATGTATATGCTAACGAAGGACAGTTTGCTTCTTTGGTAAGCGCGATAAGTCGCTGGGGCGAGCATGGAAAGGCTGTACTTTCTTCCGGATTGGCCTGAGAGATCTCCCAGTTCTGGCAGTTCTTGCAGTGAAGATTGCATCCCACTGTAGCTATAGAAAGAATTCGGCTGCCCGGTAAAAAGTGAAAGAGCGGTTTCTTCTCAACCGGGTCAACATGAATCGAGCAAGGATATCCGTATACCACTGTCCGCAGAACCCCGTCGATATTGATCCTAACCCGGCACTCACCACTTTGGCCTGGACTGATCAGGCACTGTTTTGGACAAAGCTCACACTGAACCTTCAATTTATACCACACCTATCAAGCTTATAAAATTGGCTCGCTTTTTCCTTTTGTTCTGATTCCTGTAACTTTATTTTGACTGGATTAGTATCTTATGAAATAGGTTATTGTACACTTTAAACTTATATAGCCAATCATCCAGTCCATCAAATCAAAAGTAATCTCGTTCTCTGCTAACTTGCTTACGCTTTTTCCAAAATTTCTGCTGTTTTCGCGCCGTCCTTACCGAAGAATACTATTCAGGGACGTGCCTTGGTGAACTGCACATCCAACGGCTTCATAATGTAAATATTGTAAAATTAATGCTTAAAGTTACAAAGGACAATCAAATCGCCGCGGTTATTGTGCTCTTAATGGCCATCGGCGTTGTCTTTGTCTTCTCAGCTAGTGCCAACATAAGTTATGACCTCGACTTACGGATGTCCTACAATTATCCTGGCCTCCGCCAAATCCTGTTTTTCCCTCTGGCCTGTCTTGTCATTTTTGCTTTCTCACGTGTTGATTACCGTAGATTCAGCTTTGCAGGCGGCTTGCTAAGGTCATCAACAACTTATCTTTTAATCCTTAGTATAGTTTTACTTATAGCCATCTTTTGGCTCGGCACCGAGATCAACCAGGCTCTTCGCTGGTACCGAATCAAACTCGGCCCCTTGACGATAAGCTTCCAGCCCTCCGAGCTTGCAAAATGGTCGCTCATTTTCTTTCTTGCAGCGGCCTTTGCCAAGTTCGACTCCGACATACGCTTATACAGGAAAAGGTTCCTGCCAATCTGCTGTGTTATCGGCCTGGTGGTCGGGTTGATAGTCGTGGAAGACTTTGGTACAGCAGCATTTTTAGCGATTCTGAGCTTCTTGATGTTGGTGATTGCCGGCGCCAGTTGGTGGCATCTCAGTTCCCTTTTAGCAGTTGGCGTAACCGGTTTTGCAACAATGCTTTACTACTCGCCCAGCCGACTCAATCGTATTATCGCTTTCATCGACCGTGAAAAATGGGCTGATTCAGTCGGCTACCAGGCAAAGCAATCACTAATTGCTCTGGGCTCCGGCGGCCTTTGGGGCAAAGGCTTAGGTCGAGGAATCTGTAAGTATGGGCATCTACCGGAAGATACGTCAGATTTTATCTTCGCTATTATTGGCGAAGAGCTCGGCTTCGCAGGCACCGCAGCGGTAATTGGCCTCTTTATTGTATTCATCTGGTTGGGAATTCTCGTAGTTCGCCGTTGCCAGGACCGCTTTGGTCAGCTTTTAGCCGCTGGTATTGTCCTGGCGATAGCAGGTCAGGCCGCCCTTAACATCGCAGTGGTGACAGTGCTGCTGCCAACCAAAGGCATACCTCTGCCATTCATTAGCGCAGGTGGAACAAGTCTGTTACTGTCTTCAGCCGCTATTGGCGTCCTACTTAACATTGCGAAGCAATCTACCGTCCAATCAACAACATAATAAAGCGCATTGGGAGTATCTGGTAAAAGAAGCGTAACCGTTCACGGCCTTATATGTTGAATTTGGGCCATTTTACGTCATTGCGAGCGAGGCAGAGCCGAGCGCGGCAATCTCTCTGTTGCGAAGATCTGAGATTGCTTCGGCCTAAAGGCCTCGCAATGACACAAAAACGCTGGTTTGCCCCCGTGAATAGTTACAAAGAAGATAATGCCATGGTAGCTCAGCCGCGTTAGGGTCGACGGCGTGCGCAGGTCTGGGATAATGGGGGCCGAAGACCAACAAGTCCTGAATTTTTTCAATCACAACGAAACTTTCATCGATAGAGCCATCAGGCCCTATTACCTTATCGAGCGCAAGACCGAGATGTTCTGCTAAGAACTTATAAGCACCGATGCGTTTTGAAAGACCGTAGTCGTGACCTTCGTTTGGAAGATGCAGGTTTTCAACAAGATTCTCAGCACCATAGAGCCGATAAACGTTGCGGATGTAAGGAAATTCAACATCAGGGACGTTCTTGGTCCAATCCTGGCCGCAAGAGATAATCAACTGTGGTCGTGGCGCGGTTAGAGCCGCTATCTCGGCATTGTTTGTCTGGTGAGTATCGCTTTTGTGAATGGGTATACCGCTTTCGCAATTGCACCCGCCAAAGAAGTGAGCCGAGACCATAACCACCGGAATCGAGACAGCGATGCGGTCATCCACCGCAGCAAGAAGAAACGCCTGTGTCCCGCCGCTGGAAGCTCCGGTCACAGCGATGCGATTAGGATCAACATCGCTCATTGATGTGAGGAAATCTACGGCGCGAATACTGTTCCAGAGCTGTAGCTTGAGGACTTTTGGTTGGTCATGTGACCAGCCGGCGTTTTTCCAGTCGCCCCAACCAACCATATCGTATGCAAAGACCACCGCTCCCATTCGGGCCAGGGTAGCACAGCGTTTTTGCATATCAGGTCGAAAACGGCCGTAGTTATTAAGATCACGCCAATGACCATGCGGACAAAGGATAGCTGCAAAGGGGCCGGTTCCTTCTGCAGGTCGATACAAGCTTCCTGTTACAAAAACGCCGGGCAGGCTTTCAAAGGCTGCATTTTCAACGATGTAACCATCGTATCTTCGCTTGCTGTGAATGATCGGATTTAGCGCACACTTTTTCGGTAAAGGCAAAAGCTCAGCCCCATGCAGGATACCCTCGCGGATGCGCTTGGCCCGTTCTTGCCACTGGGCCAAGTTAGAATAGCTGCGGGCGAACATAGCAAGCTGTTGTTTGGCGGCTTCTTCGCTGTGATAGTGTCCCTGGCAAAGCTGAGGCTCTTCGCCTTTAGAGCGCTGAGCGAACGGTGGTGAGATATTAGGTGATAATGCAAGCACGCTTACAAATAATACCTTCACAAAGCTGACAAGTCTGCTGTTCATTTTGCACCACTGGATTCTCTTCTCGCGTATTCTACAGTTTATGGTTAATTAAAAATAAGTCCTTTATGAGGTCACCATTGGGCTAGAGGCTGTAACTGGAGGGAGCTAACATATCGGCCATCTTTCCATAGTGGTGACAGCAGAACGGCAACTCGCACATTACCATTGGCAGCGGGTAAACGAACTACCAATCGGTTAACGCCCTTATTGGGCTTTTGAGGCGGCTGCTGTTCGGCTGACTCGACGGCAAATTCAGAGCCGGATGGTGATAAAACACGCGCGACGAGCTGTTTTTGCTGGAGGTGGAGTCTTGCGATATCAGGCTTTTCGATTATGATTTCAGCACCGGTGGTCATAGCCCAGACGAGTTGGCAAGATTCTTTTATCTCGAACTCATCCTGCACAAGGACCGCATCTCTATCGGCGGTCATGGCAACACCCCGCGTGACTTTCTTTGCGAACTCGCTGTAGGCGCTGGTAAGGTCGATAAGGACAAAGGCGGACGACTTTTTTGATTGAAATTTGATGAACTTAGACGTTGCCAGTGGGTCCTGGTCTTTTCCTGCAAGCAGCGGGACATTATGGCTTTGGGAATTCAGGCGATAGTACGTCCATCGCTTGCCGTCTCTTTTCATATCCCAGTAGCCGGGCAGATTGTAATTGTCCGAACCAAGGTCACGTGCCCATCGAACACCCAGGGCATCAAGTTCGAAATTACCCAGGTCAAGGTGACCATGATTGACCTGATTGTAGCCAGCCTTGACCCCAACAAACAGGGCGTTTGGATCATCCCATGCACTGCGGAAGGTCGCCACTTCAACTGGGCCACGGAAGTACTTGTCAAGAGCTTTCGCCGACGGTTTCTCTGGTCTTGGGACGTACCATATTACGTGCTC
>CAYSPM010000060.1:11475-15078 GCA_964432925.1 uncultured Pirellulales bacterium
GAATTCTCGTATGCTTGCAGTCCAGGCTCAAGGCCGAGCTTTATCAAAGCCGTTCTGATCTTCTCGCGCTGACGTTCACCAAGATAATCAAATAACCAGTCATATCCGATGCCGACGGCATGCGACATTTCAGCGGTATCGAGAAAATGTGATGGGTTCCAGTCCGGGAATTCACAAACAACAAGTAAGTTTTCTACAGCTTTTTTCGCATACTTCTCGTTACCCGTCCACCTGTACGCCAGACAAAGGGCATACACCCGATCAAGACATCTTCTGCTGATATGCAACAAACGCGGACCAATTTTTCGGTATTCGAGCGTAGGTTCCTCACAGTACGCATCAGCCTCAGCAAGAACATCCGTGACGCATTTCTGAAGGACCTGATCGTTTTCATACTGCTGCTTCAATATGCTGAGGTCTTCATCTTTTAGTATCAGGCGAGGATGGCTTCTATCGAGCGTAGACAAGATGTTGGATGGTTCGGCGACCACGCCTCCAGAGACTCCTAACGCGGGTATTAAAGATGACAGAACAGCCAACAGGATAATGTTGCAATTATTTTTCATAATCTCGACACATATTTTGCAGATTTATGGTAATTCACAATTGATATGATAATAGCTAAGTTCGTCATGTTAGTCCAAAGATATAATAGTCTTATAACTCAACCGCAAGGCTAAAGTATACTGGCTTTTTGGCTTCCGATTTGTTATAATAACATTGAGAGACAAAGGATGAACAGACCTTATACAACAACAGCACTATTTGTTCTGTTACTAATCCAACTCTCAGCCAACATCGGAAAGGCGGGCTGTCCTATTGGTGACCTCAATAGTGACTGCCAGGTCGATGTTCATGATCTGAGTATTTTTTCCGAACAGTGGTTGAGTGTTACGGACAGTATAGCAGACTTGACCGGCAACGGAGAGGTCAACATGGATGATTTTGCTTTGCTGGCTGAGAACTGGCGCCAGCCGAATCTTCCTCTGGTCATCAATGAAATTATGGCCTCAAACAACACCATTATAACCGATCCACGAGGTGAGTATGACGACTGGATCGAGATATTTAACGCCGGGGATGAGCCGATCGACATAGGCGGTATGTATCTTACGGATGATTTAACCGTTCCTACAAAGTGGCGCATTCCCGATGACAAACCAACAGAGACAACAATCCCACCACGCGGATACTTACTGATTTGGGCAGATGATCAGACACACCAGGGAAGGTTGCACACAAATTTCAAGCTTGATATAGATGGAGAAGAAATTGGTCTCTTCGATGTGGACGGAAGTACGCTAATTGATAGCATAGTTTACGGCTCACAGACCGTTGATATTTCTTATGGCAGATATCCAGATGCAACGAATGACTTGCGATTTTTTGGATACCCAACACCGGGTGCAGAAAATAATGATGCATACATTGACGTGGTCGCCGACACGAAATTTAGCCACGATCGCGGCTTCTACGAAGAGCCATTTTCTGTTGGTATCACCACGAAAACCGAGGGAGCTACCATACTTTATACCGTCGATGGAGCAGTCCCAAATGATCTTATTAACAGAAGGATTTTGGCGGGCACAGCTTACACAGGTCCAATTTCTATCACAAATACCACATGCCTGCGAGCAATGGCGATCAAGCCGGGGTGGAAGCCATCTAACGTTGACACCCACACATATATTCTGAACGCGAGTGCAGAAGTTAAGTCGCTGCCGGTGGTGTCCCTCGTTGGTGACGAATACAAGACTCTTTATGAGCCGGATGGTATCATGGCTATCGTAGGTGGGACCTACAATGGCGGCGTATGGAATTCTACCGGTCCAGGTAGCTACAATAATCCGATGCGACGAGGATATGAGCGCCCGGTATCGTTCGAACTAATCAAACCGGAAGACGAACCAGGACTTCAAGTCGATTGTGGAATCCGTGTTCATGGCAGCGACTATGTGCGTCCACGGTATCGCCGAATGGATGGCTATTGGACTGGCTATGGAAAATTCAGCTTCAGGCTCTACTTTCGTGGTCAATACGGACAAAGTTGGCTGGAATATCCACTCTTTCCATCCGAGGTTGAACGTTTCAAAAGCATAGTTTTGCGCGCGGGCCACAACGACAGAAGCAATCCATTTCTAAAAGACGAGTTGATAAGACGACTTCACAAAGATATGGGCCACGTCGCAAGTAGCGGAATGATGACCAATTTGTTCGTTAACGGTGAATACAAAGGCTACTACAATCCTTGCGAGCATATCAAAGAGGAATTCTGCCAGCAATGGTATGACAGCGATGAGCCATGGGATGTGATGACTATGAGCGGAATTCGTGACGGTGATGCGACTTCCTGGTATGCAATGATTAATTATGCTCGCGGCAATGATATGTCCAACTCGAGCAACTATCAGGAACTTGGCAGACAACTCGATATTCCGGCATTTATAGACTACCTCATTTTAGAGCTATGGGCCGGCAATTGGGATTGGCCGAACAACAATTGGTCCGCAGCAAAGGAATGCTCCGAAGATGGATTGTGGAGGTTCTTTATCTGGGATGCTGAGGGTACGATGGAGTCAAACGGACTCAATAGGGTAGGTTTTGATCAATACCCAAGCTGGCAAGCGGGTGGAGGAGCTGGGCTCAATGGCGAGAATACGCAGATAGCCTGGCTTTATCGCGCACTCAAAACCAACGGTAACTTCGCCCAGCTTTTCGCAGATCGATTGTACAAGCATTTCTACAACAACGGCGCTATGACCGAGCAGAACATCCGAAAAAGGTTTCTTGAACTGCGCGACGAATTGCTCGAAGTCATTCCCAACATGGATATGTATATTCTCAACACCTGGGTTCCAAATCGTGAGGACATCTTTTTGGACGCTTGCATTGCTGAAGGAATGTTTACCTTCCCAGGCCCAACATTCAATATCAATGGTATTTATCAACAAGGCGGCCATATCTCGGTTGCAGATGCTCTGAGCATAACTAATACAGAAGGATCCGGCACGATCTACTACACACTCGACAGTACCGACCCAAGCGAACCGGTTGAAGGACCACGATTAGTCACTAGTACCACACTTGTAGTCAAAAATGCAACTAAAAGAGTGCTGGTTCCAAGCAGAGCCGTAAATAATGCCTGGAAGGGCGGAGGGCAATTTGACGACACAGGCTGGGCACTTTGCACAGGTAATCCTGGAGGCGTTGGCTACGAAAGAAGCTCCGGCTATGAAGGACTCATAAGCCTCGATGTCGAAGAACAAATGTACGACAAACAAACAAGCTGCTATATACGAATCCCATTTACCGTGGATACCAACCTGACAGGCTTCAGCATCCTGACACTCAAAATGCAATACGACGATGGCTTTGTAGCATATCTAAACGGCACAGAAGTACAGCGCACCCTTGTTAGCGGAGAACCAGCCTGGAACTCGATGGCTGATGGCAACCATGAAGCCCAGGGCTTTGAATCCTTCAATATATCTGAGCACATAGACAGCTTAAAGCAAGGGCAAAACATCCTGGCTATCCATGGCCTGAATGTCTCTTACACAAGCTCCGACTTTATTATCTCCTGCGAACTGGTTGCTGGTGAAG